>CBINKC010000026.1:0-36611 GCA_966251135.1 uncultured Burkholderiaceae bacterium | reverse complement strand
GGCTGGTCGGGCCGCACGTGCAGTTGTGCTGCGGCGTCGGGGGCGTGGGCAGGCGCGCTGCGCGCGCGCGGGTTCATCGCCGCGCCGTCACATGGCTGCGCCGGCATGCGCCGTCGCAGCACGACCATCGGCTGGCCGCAGGCGCAGCGCCAGGCCGGGCGGGCCGCCGTGGTGGCCGCCGGGCGGCCCGGCGGCGCGGCCCGCACGTGCAGCAGTTGCAGCAGGCGGACGGCGCCGACGCTGTTGGGGTGCAGGAAGCCGAAGTTGCGGCTGCGGCGCAGGCCCTTGGGCAGCACGTGCTGCAACAGCAGCCACAGGAAGTCTTCGCCGGGCAGCGTGCGCCGGGCCATCTTGCCGGTGCGGGCGTCGCGGTACTGGAACGTGACGCGGCCCTGCGCGTCGCAGCACAGGATGTCGGATTCGCCGATCACGCCGCGGTAGAGGTAGCGCCCCAGGTACAACAAGGCCTTCTGGCCATCGCCGACCGCCCTGCAATCGACCACCCAGGTGGTGGGCACGGCCGCGGGCAGCGGCAAGCCGGCACGCTCGAAGGCATCGAGCACCTTGGCGCGAAAGACCTTGGCCAGCGCCTTGTGGCTGAACAGGAAGCCGCCGGTCGCGGGCGTGGCCTCGCAGGACTTGCCGCGCCGGTGTCGGCTGCGGCGCACCTTGGTGCGCCAGAGCTTGCGGCCGGCGTCCAGCGCCGCCGCTGGAACCATTCGGTCAAGCCGACGTGCCTACGGCACGCGGCTTACCTCAGACGTGTGTGCCGTGCATGGCACGAATCCCGCCGGGTGGAAGTCCCGGTACCACGTATCAGCAGAGCCGAAGGTTAGTCAAAGGGCAAGTGCGTCGTCGCGAGGCGGGGTGCGGAGGAAGCCCAAGACGAAATCGCGGGGCGATGAACAAGAACTGGATATGAGGCGTGATGCATCCGGGGCCAGTGGGCACGTGACCACGAAGCCCTCCATCTGCAATGCCGGCTTGGCGCATCGTCGCCGTTGCCCGAAGGTGGGAAGTCCCTTCACATTCCCATCCGAGCGGGAGTTTCCGGCTTGCCGGAAACTCCCGCTCATGTCGAACGTTGAACTGAACCGCTGACGCGGCGGATTTCTTTCGGCGACTGATGTGGGCGGCGTTGTAGAAGCCCACGGGCCAGTGACTGGGCGCGGTATCGGAACTCAAACGATAGGCCCCAGCAGGCGTGGACGGGCACATCGCTTGCTCGACCTGCCCATGGCAGGCCGCATCCTCATCGGCATCTCCGGCTGGCGGTATGAACCCTGGCGGGGCGTGTTCTACCCGACAGGCCTGCCGCAACGCAGCGAGCTGAGCTATGCCTCACGCATGCTGCCCACCATCGAGATGAACGGCTCGTTCTACTCGCTGCAAAGCCCCGCCTACTACGCCGAGTGGTACGAGGACACGCCCGCAGGCTTCGTCTTCGCGGTCAAGGCACCGAGGTACATCACCCACATGCGGCGACTCAAGGAGGTCGAGACGCCGCTCGCCAACTTCTTCGCCAACGGCCTGTTCGAACTGAAGGACAAGCTGGGCCCGATCCTCTGGCAGTTCCCGCCGCAGCTGCCTTTCAAGCCTGAGCGCTTCGACGCCTTCTTCGCGCAGCTGCCGCATGACACGCAGGCCGCGGCCGAACTTGCTGCGCGCCACGACGACCGCGTGCAGGGCCGCATGAGCCTCGTGCCCGATCGCAAGCGGCCATTGCGACACGCAGTGGAGATCCGCCACCCGAGCTTCGCCGACCCGGCGTTCGTCGCGATGCTGCGGCGCCACCGTATTGCGCTGGTCGTGGCCGACACCGCGGGGCGTTGGCCTCTGCTGGAGGACCTGACCGCTGCCTTCGTGTACGTGCGGCTGCATGGCGACAAGGAGCTGTACGCCAGCGGCTACAGCGACGAGGCCCTGGAACGCTGGGCCACGCGCATGCGGACGTGGAGCGAAGGCGGCCAAGTGGGCGATGCGCGCCTGGCCTCGCCGCAAACCGCACCGAGACGCGCCCAGCGCGACGTCTACTGCTACTTCGACAACGACGTGAAAGTCCACGCCCCCTATGACGCCGCGACGCTGATGCGCAAGCTGGGCATGGTGAGCGCGATGGGCCCGCATGGAAAGCCGGCGTGGCCACCGGACTGGCAGGCACTACCCGTGCGGGAGCGCGCTCCCGGCCTTCGGCGCGCGATCACCGCACCACGCGGCGGACGGCAACGCCCATCGGCGTGAGATGCCTGTCACGTGCCGGCCCGCCTTGGGTGGTGGCCCGCCGGGGCACGCCACCGGGCATCCGATAATCGCCGGATGAACCCGCGGCTGGCACGCCTCCAACCCTATCCCTTCGAACGGCTGCGCGCCCTCACGCGCGACATCGTTCCCAACCCGGCCTATGCGCCCATCAGCCTGGGCATCGGCGAACCACGCCATCCCACGCCAGCGCTGATCCAGCAGGCCCTGGTCGACAACCTCCATGGACTGGCCAGTTACCCGCCCACCCTCGGCAGCCCTGCCCTGCGCCAAGCGATCGCCGACTGGGTAGCTCGCCGTTACGGCGTGACGCTGGATACGGCCACGCAGGTGCTGCCCGTCAACGGCTCGCGCGAGGCGCTGTTCGCCCTCGCGCAGACGGTGATCGACGCATCGCAGCCGGACGCCACGATTGTCTGCCCCAATCCCTTCTATCAAATCTACGAAGGCGCAGCCCTGCTCGCCGGCGCGCAGGTGGCCTTCGCCAACAGCGACCCGGCGCGCAACTTCGCCGCGGACTGGGATGCCATCCCCGAAAGCACCTGGTCGCGCACCCAGCTCGTGTACGTGTGCTCGCCCGGCAACCCGACCGGCGCGGTGATGCCCTTGTCGGAGTGGAAGAAGCTGTTCGAGCTGTCAGACCGGCACGGCTTCGTGATCGCCTCCGACGAGTGCTACTCCGAGATCTACTTCCGCGACACCCCGCCGCTGGGCGCGCTCGAAGCCGCGCAGGAACTGGGCCGCAAGGACTTCCGCCGCCTCGTCATCCTCACCAGCCTGTCCAAGCGCTCCAACGTGCCGGGCATGCGCTCCGGCTTCGTGGCGGGCGACGCCGAGATCCTGAAGTCCTTCCTGCTGTACCGCACCTACCACGGCAGCGCGATGAGCCCGGTCGTGCAGCATGCGAGCATCGCGGCGTGGCGCGACGAAGCCCATGTGATCGACAACCGCGAGCGTTACCGCCGCAAGTTCGAGCAGGTGACGCCGCTGCTGGCCCAGGTGATGGACGTCGCGCTGCCCGACGCCGGCTTCTACCTGTGGGCCGATGTGTCGCGCCTCGTGCCCGATGGCAGCGATGTCACCTTCGCCCGCGGGCTACTCGCTCAATACAATGTCGCGGTCCTGCCCGGCAGCCTGCTGGCGCGCGAGTCGCAGGGCGTGAACCCGGGCGCCGGACGCATCCGCATGGCGCTCGTGGCCGATACGGGCGAGTGTGTTGAAGCCGCAGAGCGCATCGCCGCCTACGCCCGCTCCCTACCTTCATCTTCAGTTCGTACGCCATGACGCATCACCTCCAATCGACGATCGAACTCGCCTGGGAAAGCCGCGCATCGATCTCGTCCGCCACCCATCCTGAAGTTCGCGATGCCGTGGAGCAGGTGATGGCCGACCTGAACAAGGGCCGCATCCGCGTCGCCGACCAGCAGGGCGTGGGCCAGTGGACCGTCAACCAGTGGGTGAAGAAGGCGGTGCTGCTGTCGTTTCGCCTGCAGGACAACGAGATCGTGCGCGCCGGCGACCTGGCCTTCTACGACAAGGTGCCCACCAAGTTCTCGCATCTCACCGAAGAGCAGATGCGCGAGTCGGGCGTGCGCGTGGTGCCCGGCGCCATCGCGCGGCGCGGTTCGTACATCGGCAAGAACGTGATCCTGATGCCCAGCTTCGTGAACATCGGCGCCTACGTCGACGAAGGCACGATGGTCGACACCTGGGTCACCGTGGGCTCGTGCGCGCAGATCGGCAAGAACGTGCACCTGTCGGGCGGCGTGGGCATCGGCGGCGTGCTGGAGCCGCTGCAGGCCAACCCGACCATCATCGAGGACAACTGCTTCATCGGCGCCCGCTCGGAAATCGTCGAGGGCGTGATCGTCGAGGAGAACTCGGTGATCTCGATGGGCGTGTTCATCAGCCAGAGCACCAAGATCTACGACCGCACCACCGGCGAGATCCACTACGGCCGCGTGCCGGCGGGCTCGGTCGTGGTGAGCGGCAACCTCCCCAGTGCCGACGGCAAGTACAGCCTGTACTGCGCGGTCATCGTCAAGAAGGTCGATGCGCAGACACGCGCCAAGACCTCGGTGAACGACCTGCTGCGGATGTAACGACCACACCGCCCGCCGAGCTGGCAGGCGCGTGGGTAGCGACGAGTCTTCAACAACGACAGCGCGAAAGGATGCGATGAGCGGGAACATGGAGCGGGTGCTGCGGCTCATGGCCGAAAAGGGCGCCTCCGACGTCTACCTTTCGGCCAACACGCCTATCCTGATCAAGATCAACGGCCAGCTCCTGCAGCTGTCGGACCAGCCGCTCAACCATGCGCAGCCCCGGCAGCTGCTGGCCGAGCTGCTCACCCCGTCGCAACTCGAGGAGCTCGACGACACCGGCGAGCTGAACGTAGGCGTGGGCATCTCCGGCGTGGGCAGCTTCCGGCTTTCGGGCTTCAAGCAGCGCGGCACGGTCGCCGCGGTGCTGCGCTGCATTCCTCACCGCATCCCGGCGCTCGACTCGTTGAACCTGCCGCCGCTGCTGGGCACGCTGGTCATGGAAAAGCGCGGCCTCATCCTCATGGTGGGCGCCACCGGCACCGGCAAGACCACCACGCTGGCCTCCATGCTGGAACAACGCAACCAGCAGATGGCAGGGCACATCCTCACCATCGAGGATCCGATCGAGTTCCTGTTCAGCAACAAGAAGTCGGTAGTGAACCAACGCGAGGTCGGCCGCGACACGCAGTCGCTGCAGATCGGGCTGAAGAACGCATTGCGCCAGGCACCGGACTGCATCCTGATCGGTGAGATCCGCGACCGCGAGACCATGACCGCGGCCATCTCCTATTCGCTGTCGGGCCACCTCGTGCTGGCCACGCTGCACGGCAACAACAGCTACCACGCACTGGGCCGCATCCTGTCGTTCTACACGCCGGAGTCGCGGCCCGCCCTGCTGGCCGACCTGGCTTCAGGCCTGCGCGCCATCGTGTCGCAGCGCCTGGTGCGTGCCGTGGCCGGCAGCAGCCGCGTGCCCGCGGTGGAAGTCATGCTCAACACCAAGCTCGTATCCGAGCTCATCGAGAAAGGCGATTTCAACGGGGTCAAAGAGGCCATGGAGAAGTCGATGGCCGAGGGCTCGCAGACCTTCGAGCAAGACCTCGCCCGCCTCATCACGCAAGGCATCATCACCCGCGACGAAGGCCTGGCCTTCGCCGACTCGCCCACCAACCTGATGTGGCGGCTGCAAAACGACATGAGCCCCGTGTCGCGCGTCGAGAAGAAGCGCGAGGAACCCGACGAGCCGACGTTCACCGAGATCACGCTGGACGTGCGCGAAGAGCGCGACACGCGTCCGGCTCCGCTGTAGGAGGGCCGCATGTCGCGCACCCTGCAGCTGGCCGAACAGCTGATCGCCTGCCGTTCCGTGACGCCCGACGACGGCGGCTGCCAGCCGCTCATCGCCGAGCGCCTCGCGGCCCTCGGCTTCGAATGCGAAACGCGGGTCTACGGGCCTGATGACTTCCGCGTCACCAACCTGTGGGCTGTGCGCCGCGGCACGGCAGGCACACAGGGCACGCTGCTCGCCTTCGCGGGCCACACCGACGTGGTGCCCACCGGGCCCTTGTCGCAGTGGCGCAGCGACCCCTTCGTGCCCACGCATCGCGAGGGCCGGCTGTACGGGCGTGGCGCGGCCGACATGAAGAGCTCGCTGGCCGCCATGGTGGTGGCGATCGAGGAGTTCGTGGCCGCGCATCCCCGGCATGCCGGGTCGATCGGCATGCTGCTCACCAGTGACGAGGAGGGCCCGGCCCTCGACGGCACGGTCAAGGTGGTGCAGTGGCTGCGCGAACGCGGCGAGCGGCTCGACTGCTGCATCGTCGGGGAGCCCACCTCGGTCAGCCGCGTGGGCGACATGGTCAAGAACGGCCGGCGCGGCAGCCTCTCCGGGCGACTCACGGTGCGTGGCGTGCAAGGGCATATCGCCTATCCGCAACTGGCGCGCAATCCGATCCACCTCGCGGCGCCCGCGCTCGCCGAGTTGGTGGGCATCGAGTGGGACCGCGGCAACGCCTACTTCCCGCCCACGAGCTGGCAGGTGTCGAACATCCATGCGGGCACCGGCGCGGGCAACGTGATCCCGGGCGAACTGGTGATCGACTTCAATTTCCGCTTCTCCACCGAGTCGACCCCCGAGTCGCTCAAGGCGCGTGTGCACGAAGTGCTGGACCGGCACGACCTCGACTGCTCCCTCGACTGGACGCTGGGCGGAGAGCCCTTCCTTACGCCCGCGGGTTCGCTGAGCGAGGCGCTGTCGCAGGCCATCCGCTCCGAGACGGGGCTGACACCGGAGCTGTCCACCACCGGCGGCACCTCCGATGGCCGCTTCATCGCCCAGATCTGCCCTCAGGTCGTGGAGTTCGGGCCGGTCAACGCCACCATCCACAAGATCGACGAGCACATCGTCGTCGAAGACATCGAGCCGCTGAAGAACATCTACCGGCGAACGATGGAAAGTCTGCTGACATGACGCTGCACGAATTCATCACGGCCCAAGCCGCCCGCCTCAAACAGGCGGGCGTTTCTTTTGGGCACGGCACGACCAATGCCTTCGACGAGGCGGCCTGGCTTGTGCTGTGGGCGCTGGGCATGGACCTGGCGGCGCTCGAAGAGCATGCGAGGCGCGAGCTGTCTGCGCAGGAGATCGCCAAGGCCGAAGACCTGGTGAGCGAGCGCATCTCGTCGCGCCGCCCTGCTGCCTACCTCACGCGCGAAGCCTGGCTGCAGAACGTGCCGTTCTACGTGGACGAGCGCACCATCGTGCCGCGCTCCTTCATCGCCGAGCTGCTCGCCGACGGCGAGTGCACGGGCACTCTCGACGCGTGGCTCTCCGACCGCACGCAGCGCGTACTCGACCTGTGCACAGGCAACGGGAGCCTCGCGATCATCGCGGCCATGGCCTACCCGGATGTCGTGGTCGATGCCGCCGACATCTCGGCCGATGCGCTGGAAGTGGCGCGCATCAACGTCGAACGGCACAGCCTAGGCCAGCGCGTCACGCTCATCCCCAGCGACCTGCTGGACAACGTGCGCGGGCCCTACGACCTCATCGTGTGCAACCCGCCCTACGTCAACGCGTACAGCATGGCGCAGCTGCCTGACGAATACCGCCACGAGCCGGCCCTCGCGCTGGCCGGTGGCGAAGACGGCATGGATCTCGTGCGCCGCATCCTGCGCGACGCGCCGGCAAGGATGTCGCGCGATGCCGTGCTCGTGCTCGAGATCGGCAACGAGCGGCGGCATTTCGAGCATGCCTTCCGCAAGCTCGAAGTGGCTTGGCTGGAGACGAGCGCCGGGGACGACCAGGTGCTGGTGGTCACGCGCGACGCCCTCGTGCGCTGGAGCCGGCCATGATCAGCCTGCGCGAGGTCACGCTGCGCCGCGGCGCCAAGGTCGTTCTGGAAGGTGCCACGGTGACGCTGCAGCCCGCCGAGAAGGTGGGCCTCGTCGGTCGCAACGGCGCCGGCAAGTCTTCGCTCTTCGCGCTGCTCACGAACCGGCTGCACGCAGATGCCGGCGACGTGGACATGCCGCCGCGCTGGCGGCTGGCCGAAGTCGCGCAGAACATGCCCGAGACGACGGAGGGCGCCACGGATTTCGTGCTACAGGGCGACACGCGCCTGATGGAAGCGCAAGCTCGGCTCGCCGACGCCGAGGCCCGCGACGATGGACATGCCATCGCCGAGGCCCACCAGTCCATCAGCGATGCCGGCGGCTTCGACGCACGCTCGCGCGCCCAAGCCATGCTGCTGGGCCTGGGCTTCCAATCCGGCCAGCTCGATGCCCCCGTCAACAGCTTCTCCGGCGGCTGGCGCATGCGGCTGCAACTGGCCCGCGCGCTGATGTGCCCAGCCGACCTGATGCTGCTGGACGAACCCACGAACCACCTCGACCTCGATGCGCTGGTGTGGCTGGAGTCGTGGCTGCAGCGCTACCAGGGCACGCTGATCGTCATCAGCCACGACCGCGAGTTTCTCGACGCCATCACGAACGTGACACTGCATCTGGAGGCAGCCAAGCTGACGCGCTACGGCGGCAACTACACGGCCTTCGAGGAAATGCGCGCCGAGCGCCTCGCGCAGCAGCAGGCGAACTACGAGCGCCAGCAGGATCGCATCGCCCACCTGCAGAAGTTCATCGACCGCTTCAAGGCCAAGGCGACCAAGGCCCGCCAGGCGCAAAGCCGCGTGAAGGCCTTGGCCCGCATGGAAAAGCTGGCGCCGGTGCTGGCCGCCGGGGACTTCTCCTTCGAGTTCCGCGAGCCGGCCAGCCTGCCCAACCCGATGCTGGTCCTGCGCGACGTGGCCTGCGGCTATGGCGAGCGCACCATCGTCCACGGCGTGAACCGCTCGGTGCTGGCCGGGCAACGCATTGGCATCCTCGGCGCCAACGGGCAAGGCAAGTCGACGCTGGTGAAGACCATCGCGCGCACCTTGCCGCCGCTGGCGGGCACCCTCACCGAGGGCAAGGGCCTGGCGTTCGGCTACTTCGCGCAGCAGGAAATGGACGTGCTGCGCCCGGCCGATTCGCCGCTGGCACACATGGTGCGGCTCGCCCGTGAGGTGAGCCCGCAGGCACGCGAGCAGGAGCTGCGCAACTTCCTGGGCCAGTTCCGCTTCGAGGGCGACATGGTGAATCAGACCGTGGGCACCTTGAGCGGCGGCGAGAAAGCCCGCCTGGTGCTGGCGATGCTGGTCTGGCAGCGCCCCAACCTGCTGCTGCTCGACGAGCCCACCAACCACCTCGATCTCGACACGCGCGAGGCGCTGTCGATGGCGCTCAACGAGTTCGAGGGCACGGTGATGCTGGTCAGCCATGACCGTGCCCTGCTGCGCGAGGTGTGCGACGAATTCTGGCTCGTGGCCGGCGGCAGCGTGCAGCCTTTCGATGGCGACCTCGACGATTACCAGCGCTGGCTGCTCGACAACGCGCGGGAGCAGGCCCGCGCGTTGCGAGAGGCCGCCACCGCGTCGCAACCCGCCGACACAGCGGCCCCCAACCGCCGAGAGGACCGCAAGGCCGCCGCCCTCGCCCGTCAGCAGCGCACCGAGCAGGTCAAGCCGCTGCGCCGGGAACTGAACACGGTGGACAACCGGCTGGGCGTGCTCTTTGGCGAACGCGAGCGCATCGAAGCCCTGTTCGCCGCTGGCAGCCTCGCTCCCGAGGCCATGGCCGAGGAAGGCAAGCGCCTCAAGGCCGTAGGCGAGGAGATCGAGCGGCTGGAGATGCGCTGGCTGGAGCTGAGCACGCGCATCGACGAGCTAGCCTGATCACCACGCCTTCTCCGTCTCGCCGGCCTTCGGCTGCCACTTCATCAGCCGCCGCTCGACGCCACTGACCAGCGCATCGAGCACGAGTGCGAATGCGGTGAGCACGAGGATGCCGGCCATCACGGCGTTGATGTCGAACGTGCCCTCGGCCTGCAGAATCAGGTAGCCCACTCCCTGGGCCGAACCGAGGTACTCACCTACCACGGCGCCAACGAAGGCCAGTCCGACGCTGGTATGCAGCGAGCTGAAGACCCAGCTCGTTGCACTGGGCAGGTAGACATGGCGCAGCAGCTGCCGCGAGTTGGCCCCCAGCATGCGCACGTTCGCGAGCACCACCGGGTTCACCTCCTTGACGCCCTGGTAGACGTTGAAGAACACGATGAAAAGCACCAGCGTGACCCCGAGCGCGACCTTGCTCGCCATGCCGAGGCCGAACCAGACGGCGAAGATGGGCGCCAGGATGATGCGCGGCATCGCGTTCAGCGCCTTGATGTACGGGTCGAGGACCGCTGCAGCCAGCGGGGACAGCGCCAACCACAGCCCGAGCGCGAGCCCGAACACGGCACCGATCCCGAACGCGAACACCGTCTCGACGAGCGTCACGGCCAGGTGCCGGTAGATATCAGCGTCGATCACGAACCAGCGCCAGATGCGGGCGAACACCGCGAGCGGCTCGCCGAAAAAGAACGCGGCCTGACGTTCGTTGTCGAAGAGGAAAAGCGGGACCAGACCGGGCTGGGTCAGTACGTGCCACAGCACGAAAACCGCGGCGAGCACCGATAGCCGCCAGACGTGAACGTGCTTCATCCGATCCGCTGTTGCTGCGTGTAGCCCTTGAGCACTTCCTCTCGCAGCACATTCCAGATGGCTTTGTGGAGTTCGACGAAGCGCGGCACCGCGCGGACTTCTGCGACATCCCGGGGGCGAGGCAGATCGATCGCGAACTCGCCCATCGGCTGCGAGCCCGGCCCGGCGGACAGCACGATCGTGCGGTCGCTCATCGCGATCGCTTCATCGAGGTCGTGCGTGATGAACAGCACGGCCTTGCGCTTGCGGGACCACAACGCCAGCAGTTCGTTCTCCATGAGCTGGCGCGTCTGCACGTCCAGCGCCGAGAACGGCTCATCCATCAGGATGAGGTCTGGGTCGAGGGAGAGCGTCTGCGCAAGCGACACGCGTTTGCGCATGCCGCCCGAGAGCTGGTGGGGATAGCGGTCGCCGTAGCCCTGCAGACCCACTCGTGCCAGCCACTGCTCGGCCTGCTCGCGTGCGTCGGGGGCACCGCGGAACTCCAGGCCAGCCATGACGTTGCCGAGCGCCGTGCGCCACGGCATCAGACTCTCGCTTTGGAACATGTAGCCGGCACGGCGGTTGATGCCGGCCAGCGGCACGCCGAACACCGTCACCGTGCCGGACGATGGCGCGAGCAGCCCTGCGGCCACGTGGAGCAGCGTGCTCTTGCCGCATCCGGTGGGGCCGACGATCGAGACGAACTCGCCTACGCCAACGGTGAGAGAAACGTCGCACACCGCCGTATGGCGCTGACCGGGGTCGTGTTTGCTGGCGAACGTGCACGTCACGTTCGCCAGCTCCAGCGCCGGTACGGGCGCTGTCATGCCTGGGCGTGCTTGGCGTTCGCCTTCTTCACGAACTCGTTCGTGTACACCGCCTTCAGGTCGAGCTTGACTTTGGCGATCTCGGCATCGATGCTGGCCAGCGCGCGGTACGCGGTCTGCGCGCCCTGCTCCGGAATCATGCCGTCGGGTGACAGCGCGCCCTTGGCGGCGAGGAAGGCATCGATGTAGACGGCACGGTCGCCGAGCAGATAGCTCTCTGGCACCGTGCGGATGATGTCGGCCGGACCGGCGGCCTGGATCCACTTGTCCGCACGGACGATCGCGTGGGTCAGTGCCTGTACGGTGTTCGGATACCTGTCGATGAACCCCTGCGGCGCATACAGGCAGCCTGCCGGCATCGGCCCACCGAACACCTTGTCCGCGTCGGCCACGATACGCGTGTCGGCCACGATCTTCAGGTCGCCCGAGCGTTGCAGCAGCGTGATCACCGGATCGAGATTGCTGATGGCGTCGATCTGCCCGCTGCGCATGGCCGCCACCGCCCCCTCGCCTGCGCCGATGCCGACGATCGACACGTCACTCGGCTTGAGGCCCGCCTTGGCCAGCACAAAGTTGGCCATGATGTGGGTTGAGCTGCCGGGTGCCGTCACGCCGATCTTCTTCCGACGAAGATCGGCCAGGGTCTTGAACCCCGGCATGGTCTTGGGGTTGATGCCCAGCACGATCTGCGGTGCACGCCCCTGCAGCACGAAGGCACGTAGCGCCTGGCCCTTGGCCTGCATGTTCAAGGTGTGCTCGAACGCGCCCGAAACTACGTCCGCACTTCCGCCGACGACAGCACGCAGCGCCTGCGAGCCACCGGCGAAGTCGACGATCGACACATCGAGCCCTTCGGCCTTGAAATACCCCAGACGCTCGGCCACGGTGAGCGGCAGGTAGTACAGCAGGTTCATGCCACCCACGGCCAACGTGACCTTCGGCTTGTCGAGCACCTGCGCGAGCAGCGTTGAGGGAAGGGCCAGCGAGGCGGCAACACCCGCAAACAAACTGCGTCTATTCATTCGTCTCTCCTGGATGTGTGTGTCGCGTTGGATGTGTCGCGTTGGATGTTAATCAACAGAGTGAGCGTGCCGTCCAGCGCACCACAGCGGCTGCCCAGAACGGCATCCATCGAGGCGCTCAGGCTGTGCCGAACCTAGTGTCGCGAGTAGCGCCGCGCGGTCGCCCGTTCTGGCGGGACAGGCGTGATGCGTTCCCACCGCCTTCAGGCGGCGTGCACGTAGTCGGCAACGAAGGTTCGCGTGGCCCCGTCGGGGAACACGACGGTCACTTCCTCGCCGGCAGCCTTGCGCACCTGCCCTGCGCCGTAGCGGGGAACGTGTACCGCATCGCCTGCCGTGAAGGTTGGCCCAGGCACCGTCGACGACGAGGCCGAGAAGCTGTCGTCCTCGGGCGGCTGTTCGCGCACCCGTGGTCGCAGGCAGTTGTCGCAGCAACCGCAGCGGTCACCCGGCGGCACGGCCTCGTCGAAATACTCGAGCAACACGCGCCAGCGGCAGAAACCGGTCTGCGCATAGAACACCGAGCGCTCCAGCGCCTCCTGGTCGCGCTCTGCCTTGTCCTCGTAGGCCGAGGCCAACTGCTCCAGCCGCTCCATGCCCGCATCGCCCGCCTTGAGAGACCAGGCGCGCGACCGGTTGACCCCCACCAGACCACCATCGCGCAGCAGCTTGAGCGCCACGCTGATACGGTTGCGCGGCACGGCCTTCAGCGTGTCGGCGACATCTTCTACTGTGACGGAGCGGCCGGCGGCACGCAGCACGGTATGCACAGCCTGCAGGTCGTCGGCGGTGGGGTAGCGCTTGGCCAGGAAGAACTGCTGCACCTGCTTGTCCTTGCGATAGAACAGCAACACGCAGTCGGCCCCTTCACCGTCGCGGCCCGCGCGACCCGCCTCCTGGTAATACGCCTCCAGATTGCCCGGCATCTGGTAGTGGACGACGAAGCGCACGTCGGGCTTGTCGATGCCCATGCCGAAGGCATTGGTCGCCACCATCACCCGGACCGTCCCCGTCATGAACCTGTCCTGGCTGGCGTGCCGCTCAGGGGCGGGCATGCGGCCGTGGTAGCGCGTGACCGACTCCCCCGCGGCGCGCAGCCGCTCGTGTACTTCCTCGCATGCTTTCACCGTCGCGGTGTAGACGATGCCGCACCCGCGCGCCTTGCCCAGCGCCTCGCACAGAAGGTCGAGCTTCTGCTCCTCGCGCGTGGCCTGCGCGACCTGCAGTCGCAGGTTGGGCCGAAAAACGCCGGTGTTGACCACGTGCATGCGCGGGCGGCCCAGTTGCTGGCGGATGTCGCCGACCACGTCCGCGATGGCCGTGGCGGTGAGCGCGAGCACCGGCGGCTCGCCCAGGTGGCGCAGCGCCTGGCCGATCTCCAGGAAGGCCGGGCGGAAGTCGTGGCCCCACTGCGAGATGCAGTGCGCTTCGTCCACCACAAAGAGTGCCACGCGCTGGCGCTTGAGCGTGTCGATGAACTGCGCATCCGTGAGCCGCTCGGGCGTCGCGAACACGATGGCCCCCTGCGACTCGGCGATGCGCTCGAGCGACGCCTCCTGCTCGCGCCGCGGCAGCGCGCTGTTGAGCTGCTCGGCCGCCACACCCGCCCTTTGCAGCTTGTCGGCCTGGTCCTTCATGAGCGCGATGAGGGGCGAGACGACCACCGTCGTGCCCTTCAGGTGCAGCGCAGGCAGCTGATAGCACAGGGACTTGCCCGCCCCGGTCGGCATGATGGCCAGGGTGTCCTCGCCGGCCAGGACCCGGGCGATCACCTGCTGCTGGCCATCGTTCAGGCGGGCGATGCCGAATGTCTCGCGCAGCGAATGGCGGAGCTCGGCCGGTATGGCATGAGCATTCATGCCGGCGACCTCGGCAAACCGCATACCTGTCGAGGGAGCGCGACATCCGACGCTCCACCACCCCTGCCGACGCGTTTCACCGGCTGCGCGGGCAGCTACATTCTGTGGCGTGCACGGCGCGCCATGCCGGGCACCGCCTTTCATTGTTCACCTGAGGAATTCCATGGCACTCGACAAAGTCCTGTACACCGCTTACGCCATCACGACCGGAGGCCGCGAAGGCATGTCCCGCTCGTCGGATGGCGCTTTGCAGGTTCGGTTGACCACGCCGAAGGAGCTGGGCGGCACAGGCGGCGGCGGCACCAACCCCGAGCAGCTTTTCGCGGCCGGCTATTCGGCCTGCTTCATCGGCGCCCTGAAGGCGGTGGCCGCCATGGAGCGCATCTCCATCCCGGCCGACACGTCCATCGCCGCGGAGGTCGGTATCGGGCCGATCTCCACGGGCTTCGCCATCCAGGTCGCGCTGAAAGTCTCGATGCCCGGCATGGATCGCATGACGGCGCAGCGGCTGATCGAGGCCGCCCACGAGGTGTGCCCGTACTCGAACGCGACCCGCGGCAACATCGACGTGGACCTGAAGCTCGTTTGAAACGGCCCTTCCTCAAAGGAGGGCGAGCATCAGCTCCACCCGGGCCTTCTCAGGCGTGAGATCGCCCGCCGGCTCGAAGGCCTGGCCCTGAGCGCCCACCACCCGACCGTCACGGCAACGCGTGCTGCGTAGCACCTTCACTCCACGGGCCTGCACGATGCACAGGGCGGCCTCCAGTTCGCGGTGGAGCGTGCCGTTGCCGGTGGCGGCCAGCACGATCCCCCGCACACCGGCATCGCAAAGCGCGAGCACCGCTGCGGCTCGCGCCCCAGCATGGCTGGTGACGATCTCCACCCAGGGCCAGGCGTCCGGCGTGGCCGGCAGGCGATGCACGCCGAGCGCCTCCCCTTCGGGCCACACGCGCCAGCAACGCACCTGCCCTTGCTCGACGCAGCCCAGCGGCCCGGTATCCCCGGAACTGAAGGCGTCCATGCGGTAGGGATGTACCTTGCGCACCTCGCGTGCACCGTGGACACGCCCCGCCATCACCACGACCACCCCGCGCGCAGCCGGCTCGCGCGCCACCGTCACCGCATCGACCAGGTTCTGTGGCCCATCGCTTTCCAGAGCGCCGGAGGGCCGCATCGCGCCCGTCAGCACCACCGGCTTGGCCGGCCCGAGAACGCGCTGCAGGAACCAAGCCGTCTCCTCCAGCGTATCGGTCCCATGGGCCACCACGAGGCCTGCGATCTCCGCCCGCGCCAGATGGAACGCGCAGCGCAGGGCCAGTTCGCGCCAAGTCGCGTGGTCCATGTCCTTGCTGTCGATTTGCGCCACCTGCTCGCATTCGATGGTGACGCCGGCCATCGCCGGGATGCCCTGCACCAGCTGTTGCACGCTCAGCTGAGCGGGGGTGTAGCCGACGTAGTCCGTGGTGCGGGCTGCAGTGCCCGTGATGGTGCCGCCGGTGCCGAGCACCACAACCGTGGAGGACTGGTTTTGCATTTGATACGAAGCTGGATGAAAATACAGTAGCCTGGATGGATGAACAGCCCATCACCCCCCTACCCCCACCCCTGTGAGGAGCCCTGTGCCAGACGCCCCGAAGCTCACCGAACGTCAGCAGCAGATTCTCGACCTGATCCAGGGTGCCATCGAACGCACCGGAGCGCCGCCCACACGGGCCGAAATCGCCGCCGAACTCGGCTTTCGCTCCGCCAATGCCGCCGAGGAGCACCTCCAGGCACTGGCCCGCAAGGGGGTGATCGAGCTCGTGGGCGGCACCTCGCGCGGCATCCGCCTCAAGTCGGACGCGTTGCGCGCCCTGAACGAGAGCCGAGGCAAGCAGTACAGCCTGCCGCTGCCCAGCCTGGCACAGCTGTCGCTGCCGCTGGTCGGCCGCGTGGCCGCCGGCAGCCCCATCCTCGCACAGGAACACATCGACCAGACCTTCCTCATGGAAGCCTCGCTGTTCCAGCGCCGGCCCGACTACCTGCTGAAGGTCCGCGGCATGAGCATGCGCGACGCCGGCATCATGGATGGCGACCTGCTCGCGGTACAGAAAGCCACCGACGCGAGGAACGGGCAGATCGTCGTCGCCCGTCTCGGCGATGACGTCACCGTGAAGCGTTTCAAGCGCACGCGCACCAGCATCGAACTGATTGCCGAGAATCCCGACTTCAGGAGCATCGTCGTGCCCTTCGGCGATGTCGATTTCCAGCTGGAAGGCATCGCAGTGGGCCTCATCCGGAACACCTTGCTGTCGTGAGAGGCTGAGAAGCAATCCGACATGACCGCGGGCCTCACCTTCAGTGCGGCACCAGCACCAATGTCGAACGGGCCTTCGCGCTCCACAGCGGCACGTACTCCACCTTCGCCCAGCGATCCAGGAAGCTGCGGTAATGGCGGGAGAACACGATGCCGCTCTGCCCGCTTGATTGCATGACCAGGGAGGCGGACGGATCGGACACGTCGTAGAGCGCGCGCAGCGAGGGCCCGTGCTCGTCGAGATACAGCTCGCCAGTGGTGCGGTCGGGCCGCGTGCTCACACGCGAAACGTTGAGGGTGTAGGTGTCGCCACCCACTGGCGTGCGCAACTCGAACCCGGGCGCCAGGAGCCGTACTCGGCTGAAGGGACGATGCTCGGCGCGCGCCATGTGGGCCCGGCCCCAGCGCCAGGCCGCCACGTTGGGCCCCTGCGCCGCCTGCAGTTCCTCCAGTGCGCGGGTGTAGGCGGCGTCCACCTGCTGCGCGCAGCTCTCTTGAGTCGACGCCGGGCCGTCGGCGGAAGCGTCGACAGACGTGTGCTGGGGGCGCCGTGAAGAAACCGTGCGCTTGTCGTCGCACCACCATGCATCCTGCCGTTCCAGCACCCCTTCCACCGCATCGCGGAAGTTGCGCCCGGCGTAGCGCGCCCACAAGTCTTCACCCAGCTCGTCGGCGAAAAGGCCCTCGGTGAGCTGGCGCACCCATGCCCAGAAGATGAGTGGTGCGGCACGGCCGGCCGACATGGTGCCGTCGAACCCCGCAAGTTCCTGCTGCGCAGCCGCTGCCAGTGGATGCGTGGAACGGGCCCGTTGGAGCACCGGCAGCAAGCGCAACGTGGCCAGCGAGAGCTCATCGGCCTGCATCGCCCGCATGCTCGCCATGTCATGCCGCGGTGTGGCGGCGATCAGCTGCTCGATGCGCTGCTGCCGGTAGGGAGCCGCCCATTCGCTGGTGAGGTGATGCGGATAGCTGGGCTCGTGGATGCGCTGGTTGGCCGTGGCGATCCAGCCGCGCGGCGGATCGATCTCACGCGGCGTGAGCGCCGGGTCCAGCGTGCCGGCCCAGTCGTAGCGCGAGTCCCAGCCGGGCGCGGGCACCAGGCCCTTGAGATCGTTTTCGGGCTTGCGCAACGGCACGCGCCCTGCGGCAACGAAGCCGATATGCCCTTCGCGGTCGGCCACCACCATGTTCTGCATGGGCGTGCCGTAAGCCGCGGACGCCGCGATGAACTCCTCTACCGAGCGCGCGAGGTTGAACCGAACCGGCACTTCCACTGCCCCGGGATCCGGATCCAGCGCGGTCCAGCGCAGGGCGAGCGCGTAGCTCGGTCTTGCCGCCCCGCCCGTCAATCCCTGCGCGGCCGTGCCCTGGTCGGAGATGACCGGCCCATGCCGGGTGGCTCGCACAGTGAGGGTGACATCACTCCCCCCGCGCACCTTGATGACCTCGGGGTAAGTGTCGAACCGGGCCCAGCCCTCGGGAGTCTGGTACTGCGTGGGATCGTCCGGCTTGATGCGCTCAAGGTAGAGATCCTGCACATCCGGGCCGGTGTTGGTGAAGCCCCAGGCAACATGCTGGTTCTGGCCCAGCACCACCCCGGGCAGCCCCGGCATGGTGGCGCCTGCGATCCGCACCCCTGGCACCTCGATGCGCGCCAGGTACCACAGCGCCGGGACGCTGAGCTTCAGGTGCGGATCATTGGCCAGCAGTGGCCGCCCCGTGACGGTGCGCGACCCCGCCAACGCCCAGTTGTTCGAGCCCACGCCTTCGATGCCCGAGGGTGGCGCGACGGCCAGGGCCTGCTGGCCCAGCCGCCCGTCCACGCGCAGCCCTCGGAAGAGCGCAGCGTAATCGGCTGTCGCGAGGGAGCGTTCACCGGGGTACGGCGGCAGGATTTCGTTGATCCGCGACACCGGCAGCTTGAGTGACAAGCGCATACGCAACAGCTCGGTGCTCCAGTTTCCGCCCAGATCCCACGCCATCATGATGGCCCAGGCCATGGTGTCCTCGGGCGTCCAGGGTTCGGGATGCAGCCCCAGCAGCACGAACTCCGGTGGCCTCGCTCTCATGACCCGGGCCGCCCAGGCGTTGATGCCCGCGGTGTAGGCCTCAACCAGTGATCGGGACTGCGGCCCGGTTCGTGCCCACTGCGCGGCGGCCGCGCGGCGCACGCCGAGCATGCGCAGGAACACGTCGGCCTCGACAGCCGACTCGCCGAAAGCCTGCGCCAGCCGGCCGGACGCGATGCGCTTGTGCGTCTCCAATTGCCACAGACGGTCTTGCGCGTGCACAAACCCCAGCCCGAAGGCGGCGTCCTCAAGCGAGGCCGCCCGAATGGTCGGTATGCCGTCACCGTCGCGCTCGATACGCAGCTCCGCACCGGGGCCGTGGAGCACCAGCCGGCCGTCCGTCTGAGGGAGCACCTGCTCGACATACACCACAGCCGTCACGACCGCCAGCACCGCAAGCACTGCGGCCCACAACACCATGCGCCGCAGCAAGGTCATGATCGTGAACATCCCCGACAAGTGGCGACGCACAAGGCCATTCCGGCATGCGCGTGCCGCAGCCGATCGACAAAACTCGCCCTGCCAAGGCGCAAAGCACAGCCGCAGCACGCGCTACGGCGCGCACTTGCAAAGGCCACTGGGCGACAAGCAAGCATGCCGGATTCGTTCACAGCGTCTCGGCCTCACCGCTGGCAACAATTTCCGCCACAAAACGGAACTGCGCCACACCCAGGGCCCGAACTCGTCGTACATGGCCGCGTGTACGCAACACAATCAGCTCAAACCCGAACACGGGTAGACAGGGAGCAGTTGTCATGTGGTGTGGTCTTCTAGTGGGAGTTCCCGGCGCGCCCGGCGGTACGAAAACGACGGCCCCAGCGCCACGACGCATCGAGATCTGTCCGCCGGCCGTGCGCCGTCCCCGTCCTCGCTGGCGGGAACGGCTGCTCGATTGGCTGGCCGGCAGCGCGGCCGGCGACGCCTGCAGCGACGACGCCGAGGACGAAGGCCCCGTACCTGCCGGCGCGGCGCCGCTGGATGCCGTGCAGGAGGAGTTTCTCAAGGCCGTGGATGACGCACCGGCGGCCCACTACACGGACTTGGTCGAGCGCATCCAGGAAGCACGCTCGCTGCGCGCGCTTTGGCACCTGCGCACCGAGGTGTTCAACGCAGTGTCGCGCGAACGCGGACAGGGCGAGGCGATCGCCCGGCTGCAGCACCTGAACCGCCACTTCCCCGCCCGCATGCCGCGCAGCGGCTTCGGGTTCTTTAATGGGCCGCAGGTCGAGCATCTCAATCTCAGGTAGGACGACGATGGCGCCTCTGCGACTCAGCGAGGCTTCGTGATCCCGAGGTAGTCGGCCTTGCCCAGGTCCACCCCGTTGTGGCGCAGCAGCGCATAGGCGGTGGTGATGTGGAAGAAGAAGTTGGGCAGTGCAAACTGTTTGAGGTAGTCCTCGCCCTTGAGCGTGAAGCTGCCGTCGCGGCTGGGCACGACGATGTCGCGCTGGTCGGAGCCATCGACCTGCGTGGCGGGCACGGAGCCGACGTACTCCATGGTCATGCGGATGCGCTGGCGCAGTTCCTCCAGCGTGGACTCCGTGTCCTCGAACTTCGGCGCCTCCACGCCGGCCAGACGCGCCATGCAGAACTTGGCGGCATCGCAGGCGATTTGCACCTGCTTGGTAAACGGCAGCATGTCGGGCGCAAGCCGCGTGGACAGCAGCACATTGGTGTCGAACTTCTTCGCCGCCGCATGAGCCTCGGCCTTGTTCAGCCAGCCCAGCAAGTTGTCGAGCATGCGAATGAAGACGGGAGCGCTTGCCGTGTGCATCGAGATTGACATGACGGGTGGTATGGGAGTGGGAAGGCGGCGATGCTACTGTGTCCGGCGCCGCGATGCCGGTCGAGGCATGAGACTTCTCGGGGCCTTGTGCAACACCATGTGCAACACCTTGTGCAACAGTGAGTGCTTCCGGCACGCAGGCGCCGAGCGGGCACAATGGCCAGAGGCGCCGAACCGCTTTGCTGCCCGTGAACATCATCATCCTCGACGACTACCAGGACGCCGTGCGCAAGTTGAACTGCGCAAGCAAGCTGGAACACCTCAACGCCAAGGTCTTCACCAACACGGTCAAGGGCATCGGGCAGCTTTCGGTGCGCCTGCGAGACGCGGACGTGCTGGTCCTCATCCGCGAGCGAACGCACTTCCCGCGCCAGCTGCTGGAGAAGCTCCCACGGCTGAAGCTCATCGCTCAAACCGGCCGCGTGGGGCCGCACATCGACATCGAGACCTGCACGCGCATGGGCATTGCGGTGGCCGAGGGTGTGGGCTCGCCGGTGGCGCCCGCGGAGCTGACGTGGGCGCTGATCATGGCGGCCATGCGTCGGCTTCCGCAGTACATCGGCAACCTCAAGCACGGTGCATGGCAGCAGTCTGGCCTGAAGTCGGCCTCGATGCCGCCAAACTTCGGCCTTGGCATGGTGCTGCGCGGCAAGACGCTGGGCGTGTGGGGCTACGGCCGCATCGGCCAGCTCGTGGCCAGCTATGGCCGTGCCTTCGGCATGAACGTAACGGTGTGGGGCAGCGAGGGCGCACGGCAGCAGGCCGTGCATGACGGCTACGCAGCGGCGCCCGGCTGCCAGGAATTCTTCGCCTTGTCGGACGTCCTAAGCCTGCACCTGCGCCTGACCGAGGAGACGCGCGGCATCGTGCGCCACGACTCACTCGCTCTCATGAAGCCGACCGCGCTGCTCGTGAACACTTCGCGCGCCGAACTCATCGAGGAAGGTGCGCTGGTCGCCGCCCTCAACCGGGGACGGCCGGGCATGGCGGCCGTGGACGTGTTCGAAAGCGAGCCGATCCTGCAGGGACACCCCCTGCTGCGCCTGGAGAACGCCGTGTGCACCCCGCACATCGGCTATGTGGAACTCGACAGCTACGAGCTGTACTTCAGCGCGGCGTTCGACAACGTGGTGAGCTTCGTCAACGGCCAAGCCACCCACATCGTGAACCCGGACGCGCTGAAGGTCAGGCGCTGACGGCGCTCAGCCTCTCACCCTCTCAGCGCGTCGGCCACCAGCACCGGAAGTTCGATGAGGTCGCGCGCCACGCGCGGCGGAAGCTCGCTGCAGTCGTAGCCGTTGAACAGCACTTCCGTCTCGCCGAGCGGGCTGCTGCGCACGCATACCGCCAGCGGCAACTCGGGCTGCGCATCCGGTGACTGCATCAGCACCGGCGTGCCGCCCGCTGATGACTCGAAAACGATGAATGTCGAGTCGCCGGCTTCCTCATGACGCCCCGGCGTCTGCCCCAACCGCGCGAAGATCGACAGGCCACGCTTGATCGCGCACGCTTCGATGCGCTGCACCGTCTCTGGCAGCCGATAGCGGCTCGACCTGGACAGCGCATTTCGCCCGCGTATCGCAAGCCCTCGGCCCATGCCCGAGGCGGCCACCACCACGGCGACGCTGCCTGTCATCCAGAAACGGAATGGTTGCTTCATCGGGCACTCCTTCGGCTTTAGCCGTTGCGGCGGAGTGTGGACCCGGCTCGTGACCGCCCTGTGAACATCAGTAACGCTTCCGGCGCGACCGCTCGGTGGGCCGCACGGCGAGACGCAAGTGCAAATCGCACGAAAGTGCCGGCCGGCACTCCATCATCGATTCACACCAGCCAACGACTGCACGACGAGCGGCGACGCCGCTTGCCGGTTGTTGCATTACTTGGTGCCGAAGATCTTGTCGCCGGCGTCGCCCAGGCCCGGGATGATGTAGCCCGTCTCGTCGAGATGACTGTCGATCGCGGCCGCCCAGCCGCGCACATCGGGATGGGCCTTATCGAGCGCGGCGATGCCCTCGGGCGCGGCGACGAGCACAAGGGCGCGTATATCGGTGCAGCCACGGCTCTTGAGCAGGTCCACCGTGGCGATCATGGATCCCGCTGTGGCGAGCATCGGGTCGATGATGATGGCCGTGCGCTCGTCCAGGTGGCCGACGAACTTTTCGAAGTAGTTCTCGGGCTGCAGCGTCTCGTGGTTGCGGCTGAGCCCCACGACGCTCACCTTGGCGTTCGGGATCATGTCGAGCACGCCGTCGAGCATGCCCAGGCCGGCACGCAGGATGGGCACCACGGTGACCTTACGCCCGCTGATGCGATCGATCTCGACCGGCCCGCTCCAGCAGTCGATCGTGGTCTTCTCGAGCGGGAAATCCGCCGTGGCCTCATACGCCAGCAGCCGCGCCAGCTCGACGGTCAACTCGCGGAACTTCTTGGTCGAGATGCCGGCCTCTCTCAGAAGGCCGACTTTGTGCTTCACCAGCGGGTGCAGGACAGCGATGACGGACATGGCGGGGACTCGCGCGCAGCGGTGGCCCGGCAGTTTAGCCGCGCATACCTCGTGATGCTGCGACGGAAGCCCCCATCGTCCGTCCTCCGTCCTCGGCTCAGTGAGGCAGCTGAGGAACCGTCACCTCCACAGGGCGCCCCGTGAGCGCCTTCATGAAGGCGACCAAGTCTTCCTTGTCCTGCTCGCTGAGCCTGAGCGGCTTCATCAGCGGCGAGAGGTGGGTACGGTCGTCTCCGCCGCGCGCGTAGTGCTCCACCACGTCGCGCAGCGTCGAGGCAGAGCCGTCGTGGAAGTACGGTGCGGTCAGCTCGATGTCGCGCAGCGTGGGCGTCTTGAATGCGCCTTGCATGCTCGCGACCTTCTCGATGTTGAACCGGCCCGGATCAGGCTCCCCGGCCTGTGCGAGACCCACGTTGTGGAAGCGGTTGTCGGTGAAGTTGGCACCGTTGTGGCACACGGCGCAGTTGCCCTTGTTCGAGTCGATGAACACCTTGTAGCCTCGCCACTGTGACAGGGTGATCGCCCGCCGGTCCCCGGCCACCCAGCGGTCGAATGGCGATTCACGGCTGATCACGCGGCGTTCGAACGCCGCGATCGCCTTGGCAATGGTGCCCTCAGTGATGCCTTCACCGGGATACGCCTTCTCGAACATCGCCCCGTACTGCGGAAGAGACTGCAGGCGTGCCAGCGTGCGCTTGAAGTCGGTATTCATCTCGTCAGGCGACTTCATCGGCCCGAGCGCCTGGTCTTCCAACGACTTCTTCCGCCCGTCCCACATGAACTGTGTGTTGTAGGCGGTGTTGACCACGGTCGGTGTCGCGCGCCCGAGCACCTTGCCATGCCAGCCGACGGCCGTCCTCAATCCGTCGGACCAGCCCAGGGACGGGTTGTGGCATGTGGCACAAGACATGGCACCGTTGCCCGACAGGCGCGGCTCGAAGAAGAGCGCGCGCCCCAGTTCCACCCGGGCCGGCGTACCCACGTTGTCGGCCGGCTGCGGGACGGCCGGAAGCCTCCAGGACTTGTCGGCATTGGTAGGCGCAGGCACAGGGCCTTTCTGCGGGGCAGCTTGGCCCTGCCATGAAAGGCCGATCATGCCGGCGGCGAGCACGGCGCGGATGGTGTTCATCGGTTCTCCTTGACTTTCCGTTCTTATCTGCGCACGGCAGTGGAAACATCACCATCTGGCGTGCATGCAGGGCGTGCGAATGTAGAGATGTCCCCCCGTGGTTCCCGCACGCCTGTGTTTCCGGATGAAACCCCGACGATGTGTCGTTACACCACCACCCGGTGCGCCGCCGCCGCGCCATGCCATGCCGAGGCGTGGCCGCCCTCCTCGGCCCTCACCTCACCCTCTCGGTGTTCGCTGGCGCAGGGCCTCGTACAGACAGATGCCTGAGGCCACCGAGACGTTGAGACTTTCCACAGCCCCCCGCATGGGCAGGCGTGCAAGCTCGTCGCAGCTGCGCTCAGTGAGCTGGCGCATGCCACGCCCTTCGGCCCCCAGCACGAGGGCGATGGGGCCGGTGAGGTCCAAGTCGTAGAGCGACTTCGGGGCATCGTCAGACGTGCCGATGACCCGGATGCCGCGCTCCTTGAGCTCGGCGATCGTTCGCGACAGGTTGGTGACCATGAAGTAAGGGACGGTCTCCGCCGCGCCGCTGGCCACCTTCGCCACGGTGGCGTTGATGCCCACGGCGTGGTCCTTGGGCGCGATGACGGCATGGGCGCCCGCGCCGTCCGCCACGCGCAAACAGGCGCCCAGGTTGTGCGGATCGGTGATGCCGTCGAGCACCAGCAGGAGGGGATCGCCCTCGACGCCGTCGAGCGTGTCGTCCAGCGAATGACTGCGAGCCAGGGGCTCCACCCGCGCCACCACCCCCTGGTGGCGATGCGTGCCGCACATCTTGTGCAGCCGCGCGTCGTCGCTGTCGATTACGCGTACACCGGCCTCCTGCGCCCGCTCGACGAACTGACGCATGCGCTGGTCGCGCCGATCAGCGTCGGCATGAATCTCGATCACGGAACGGGGAGCGGTCTTCAGCCGCACCGTGACGGCATGAAAGCCGAAAAGTATCTTGTTGCTCATCGCGTCATGGTAGCGACCGGCAACGTGGCGCCTTGCTCTTCACAACGCCTGGAGGCACTGGCCGCATGGCGCGAGCGCATGGGCTACCGGCCAGCAGCGAGCACGAGCATCAGGATGCCGATGAGCACCGGCTGGTGCAGCATGTAGAAGCTCAGGCTCCAGCGGCCGAGCACCGCCATCGGCTGCAGCATGCGGGGCACACCGCCCGTGAGCCAGTGACGCCGGCGCTGCAGCACCCAGCGGCCGCCAGCCACCCCCCACCACATGACGCCGATCCAGGGCAGCAGAGGCACGTAATCCTCGGTGGCCGGCTTGCGCGTAGCCAGGCCGATCCAGTTGGTCAGCCGCGTGTCGAAGAACGGATCGCGCACGAACTGCGGCAACGCAATGGCCACGGCGCCGGCCAGCCACAGCCATGCGCCCCCGCGCACGGTGAGGCGCATGACGATCATCATCACGGCGATGGCATGCAACACGCCGAAGCTGATGTAGCGGTGCCGGAACATCAGCCACGAGCCGATGCTCACGAGCACCGCGCAACCTGCCACCTGCGCCCAGCGGCGCCAGAAGCGCGCCCACGACTGCTGCTGCTCCCACGCGATGGCCTGGCCGGCGCCAGCGCACAGCAGGAACAGCGAGAGGATGAACGTGCGCTGCGTGGTCCAGAACGGGTCGGCGTAGAAATTGGCCCGGATGAACCTGAAGTGCGCGAGGTCGAAGTAGAGGTGAAACACGGCCATCCAGACGATGGCGACGGCACGCAGGGCATCGAGGCGTTCAAAGCGCTCTCGGGAGGTCGAATGGGCATGGGCGGTGGTCACGTCCGCGACGATAGCGCAGACCCACGACGAAAACGGGTAACGCCGTGCGGGCGTGCCGGTCCGTAAGGCCGTCTTACCGGCGCACGACCGCGTAGTCCGATTCGTGGCGCCTCAGCCACTCGATCGCCTTGGCGGCATCGTGCCGCGAGGGATGGAAGTCGGCACGGAAGTACGCGCGCCAGGCCTTGTAGGTGCACCGCACCACGCCATGTGCGCCGAAGAGGAACTCGAAGCCGCTGCGCCAAGTGCTCCAGCGCAGCAGTGCCTTGTCATGCCACAGGTTGCGCACGGTCTGGCGCAGCACGTCGACGGTGAAATGGAACGTCACGAGCCGCATCCATTGCAGCCGCCACCGCTCGCCGCCACCCATGGCACGGTAGAGGTCGAAGGCAGTGCAGCGGTGCTCCAGCTCTTCGCTGGCGTGCCAGAACCACAGTGTCTGCAGCCGCGGCTCGGCCCCGTCGAGCAACTGCGGATACTCCAGCAGGTGTTTGGCGAGGATGGCGGTGAAGTGCTCGGTGGCAGCCGTCGCTGCCACCGCATGCCGGGGATCGTTCAGCTCCGCCAAGCGCTTCAGGCGTTTCGCGATACGCCGCTCCCAGGTGTTCACGTGCCCCTGTCGCACCAGATGCGCATTGAACAAGCCATGGATGCGGCGGTGCGAGGCCTCCTGCCCCACGAAGCCCTGCAACTCAGCCTCGAAGCGAGGGCGTTCGGCATCGGGCAGCACTTTTGCACCCTGCCGGACGGAATCGATGAAAAACTGCTCGCCCAGCGGGAAGCTCATCGACAGGGCGTTGAACCAGCCTGTGCGAAACGCATCGCCACCGTTCCAGTCGGGCCTGAACGGCTGCTCCAGGTCGACGAGCAGGCGCCGCACCACGAGCGAACGGGCGTTCATGGCGGGCTCGTTCACACCTTCTCAGAAGGTGTGAATGAATCCGGCGTGGCCGAGCAGCGCGCCGGAACGTGCCCAATCAAGGCGCAAAGCACAGCCGTAGCTCGGGCTACGGCGAGCATTTGCAACGCAGAGTGGGCGCGTTCCGGCGTGATGAGCGGCCATGTCGGATTCGTTCACACCTTCTCAGGCCTCGACCGACTGGACCAGCTCCGCCCAGGCTTTCGGGCTGCTGCGCTTCAACGCCCGCAGCTCGTCGAGCAGCTCGGCCTGGCGGCCCTTGCAGGCGCGCTCCTTGATCTCCGCAATTTCGCGAGCCAGTTCAAGCAGCGGCTGGATCTGCGGATGATCGGCCGCGTCGGGCACCCGGTGCGCAAGCACGACCACCGCATCCATCAGCCGGCCAAGCTGCCGGCCGTAGCTGTGGCGGCTGACCACCGAGCGCTCGACCTCCGGCGCACCGGAGTTCGCGGCCGACACGACGATGTTGCCGAAGGTCCAGCCGTTGTTGAACGACTGGGTGAGCCACTGCGGGGCCCAGGACGCGGGCCACGGCCAGTGCGATGACGGAATCGCGCTCACGACAGGGCTCCTCTTTGTGGCGATGCTTCAGTTGGCGTGGCGGCGCGCGTTGACGAACATGCGCATCCAGGGACTGGGCTCGCTGCGGTCGCCCGGTGTCCAGCTCATCTGCACGTGGCGGAACACGCGCTCGGGGTGCGGCATGAGCGCGGTGAACCGCCCGTCGGGCGTGGTCACGGCCGTGAGGCCTTCGGGGCTGCCGTTCGGGTTGAACGGGTAGTCCTCCGTGGGCCGGCCATGGTGATCGACGTAGCGCATGGCCCGGTGCACCCGGTCCGCATCCCCGCGCTGGGAGAAATCGGCCCGGCCTTCGCCATGGGCCACGGCGATCGGCATGCGGCTGCCGGCCATGCCGTCGAAAAAGATGGAGGGGCTCGGCAGCACCTCCACCAGCGACAGGCGCGCTTCGAACTGCTCGCTGCGGTTGCGGGTGAAACGGGGCCAGGCCTCGGCGCCAGGAATGATCGGCGCCAGGGCGGCCATCATCTGGCAGCCGTTGCACACACCCAGCGCGAAGCTGTCAGCGCGCTGGAAGAAGGCAGCGAACTGATCGGCCAGGGCCGGGTTGAACATGATGGAGCGCGCCCAACCTTCTCCGGCACCCAGCGTGTCACCGTAGCTGAAGCCACCGCAGGCCACGAAGCCGCGGAACTGGTCCAGCCGCGCGCGGCCGGCCTGCAGGTCGCTCATGTGGACGTCATAGGTGTCGAAGCCCGCGAGCGACATGGCATAGCTCATCTCGACCTGGCTGTTGACGCCCTGCTCGCGCAGGATGGCGATCTTGGGCCGCGCAAGCGCGAGCGCCGCAGCCTCGGGCGTGGGCCCGAAGGTGAGGTGCACATGCAAGCCGGGATCGTCCTCGCGTCCTGCCGCCGCGTGCTCGGCATCGGCACAGGCCGGGTGGTCGCGCAGCCGGGCAATGCGCCAGCTCACGTCGTCCCAGGCTTGGTGCAACTCGCGCAGGGGTGCGCTGAACACGGCCTTGGTGTCGCGCCACACTTCCATGACGCCCCGGTCATTGGGCTTGCCGATGGCGTGGCTGTGCCTGGACAGGCCATGCCGGCGCAGCAGTTGCATCACCTCGTCGCGCACGGCCACGGGCACCTGGATCACGGCGCCCAGCTCCTCGTTGAACAGGGCCCGCAGCGTCAGCTCTTCGCGGCGCGCACTCACCTGGCTGGCCCAGTTCTTGGAATCGCCGTACTCGGCACGGCTGTCGGTGATGCCGTCGCCTTCGGTGACCAGCAGGTCGACGTTGAGGCTCACGCCCATGTGGCCGGCGAACGCCATTTCGCACACCGCCGCCCACAGTCCACCGTCGCTGCGGTCGTGGTAGGCGAGCAGGTGGCGCTGCTCACGCAGCTCGTTGATCGCGCTCACCAGCGCCTTGAGCAGCGCCGGCTCGTCGAGGTCGGGCACCTCGTCGCCGTACCGGTCGAGCACCTGCGCCAGCATGGAGCCGCCCATGCGATGGCGGCCCTGGCCCAGGTCGATCAGCACGAGGGTAGTGTCGCCTGGCTGCAGCTGCGGCGTGAGCGTGGGCCGCACGTCATCGAGCGTGGCGAAGGCCGAGACGATGAGCGAGACCGGCGCGGTCACCTGCTTGGCCTCGCCCTGGTCGGCCCAGCGCGTGCGCATGGACAGGCTGTCCTTGCCCACCGGCACACTGATGCCCAGCGCCGGGCACAGCTCCATGCCCACGGCCTTGACGGTGTCGTACAGGGCAGCGTCCTCGCCAGGCTCGCCACACGCGGCCATCCAGTTGCAGCTGAGCTTGACGCGCTCCAAGGCGATCGGCGCAGCCAGCAGGTTGGTGATCGCCTCGCCCACCGCCATGCGGCCGGAGGCCGGCGCGTTCAGTACCGCCAGCGGCGTGCGCTCGCCCATGCTCATCGCCTCGCCACGGAAGCCCGCGTAGTCAGCCAGCGTGACGGCACAGTCGGCCACGGGCACCTGCCAGGGGCCCACCATCTGGTCGCGATGGTCGAGGCCGCCCACCGTGCGGTCACCGATGGTGATCAGGAAGCGCTTGCTCGCCACCGTGGGGTGCCGCAGCACGTCGAAGGCCACCTGCGCGAGCGAGACGCCGGTGAGTTCCAGCGCAGGGATCTGCCGCGCCACGCGCTCGACGATGCGGTGCATCTTCGGCGGCTTGCCGAGCAGCACATCCATGGGCATGTCGATGGGGGTGTCCGAGTCAGCCGCGCGTGTATCGACCACCGCGAGGTGCTTCTCCTCGGTTGCCGTGCCGACCACGGCATACGGGCAGCGCTCGCGCTCGCACATCGCCTCGAACAGCGGCAAGGCCTCGGGCGAAACGGCCAGGACATAGCGCTCCTGGCTCTCGTTGCACCAGATCTCCTTGGGCGCCAGGCCGCTTTCCTCGACAGGCACCTTCGCCAGGTCGAACCTTGCGCCCTTGTGCGCACCGTCCACCAGCTCGGGAAAGGCGTTCGAGATGCCGCCCGCGCCCACATCGTGAATGGCGAGGACGGGGTTCTTCTCACCCAACGCCCAGCAATGGTTGATGACCTCCTGCACGCGCCGCTGGATCTCGGGGTTGCCGCGCTGGACAGAGTCGAAATCGAGCTCCGCCGTGTTCGCGCCGGCCGCCATGGAGCTGGCCGCGCCGCCACCCATGCCGATACGCATGCCCGGGCCGCCCAGCTGGATGAGCAGCGTGCCGGCGGGAAACTCCACCTTGTGCGTTTGCGTGGCGGCAATCGTGCCCACGCCGCCCGCGATCATGATCGGCTTGTGATAGCCCCGGCGCTGCCCGGCGACCGTCTGCTCGTAGACGCGGAAGTAACCGCCCAGGTTGGGCCGGCCGAATTCGTTGTTGAAGGCGGCACCGCCCAGCGGACCGTCGATCATGATCTGCAGCGGGCTGGCAATGTGCTCAGGCTTGCCGTAGGCCGAGCGCTCCCAGGGTTCGCTCGTGCCCGGCAGTTGCAGGTGGCTCACCGAGAAGCCCGTGAGGCCCGCCTTGGGCCGCGCCCCGCGGCCGGTGGCGCCCTCGTCCCGGATCTCGCCGCCCGCACCCGTGGAGGCGCCGGGGAACGGCGAAATTGCCGTCGGGTGGTTGTGCGTTTCCACCTTCATGAGCACGTGAGCCGTCTCGCGGCGCGCGCCGTAGGCCGGTGCGTTCGTGTAGCCCTGCGGCAGCCAGCGCTCCACTTCGCCGCCTTCCATGACCGCGGCGTTGTCGGAGTAGGCGATCACGGTGTGCGCCGGCGCCGTCTCGTGGGTGTGGCGGATCATCTGGAACATCGAACGTTCCTGCGCCACGCCGTCGATGGTGAAACGGGCGTTGAAGATCTTGTGCCGGCAATGCTCGCTGTTGGCCTGCGCGAACATCATCAGCTCGACGTCCGTGGGGTTGCGGCGCAACCCGCTGAAGGCCTCGACCAGGTAGTCGATCTCGTCGTCCGACAGCGCCAGCCCGAATTCCCGGTTGGCGCGCTCCAGGGCCTGGCGGCCCTCGCCCAGCACGTCGACATGAGCCATGGGCTTGCCGGGCTGCTCGTCGAAGAGGTGCGCCGCGTCCTCGCGTGACCACAGCACGCTCTCGGTCATGCGGTCGTGCAGCAGGGCCGCCACCTGCAGCAGCTCCTCGTGTGACAGCGGCTTGGCACCGCCCAGCAGGCCGCCCTTGGTGGTAAGGCGGTATTCCGTGACCCGCTCGACCCGCTTGACCGGCAGGCCGCAGTTGTGCGCGATGTCGGTGGCCTTGCTCGCCCACGGCGACACGGTCCCGAGGCGAGGCGTCACGACGACCAGCGAACCGCCGGTGGGGCCGGTGTAGGGAGCGCCGTAGCGCAACAGGCCTTCGACCTTGTCGCGCAGGGCGCTCGGCAGCTCGCTCTCGCTCCAGACCCAGTGCACGTGGCGCGCCGAGATGCCGGAAATGCGAGGCTGCAGCTCCTGCAGCCGGGAAAGCAGCGCCTGGGCGCGGAAGGCGGAGAGCGCATCGCCCCCCTCGAAGTGGAGCAGGTGCTTGGAGGTCACGCTGGCTAGTCCAGTGAAACGGAGGAATCGGCTGTGCGCCGGGGTCTGCGAGGGCAGGCGACAAGGCGCGGCGCGCAGCCCAGGCTAGGTGCCTGGGCAAGTGCCGCAACGCCGTGGCCTGCCCTCGCAGACCCCGGCCCGACGGGTGAACGCCTGAAAGGGGCGCACTCGGCGTTGCGAAGCCTCGATGTGGGACCCACCACATCCGCGGCTTCGCGCCTGGATTGCGCCCCTTTCAGGTGTTCACGCACAGCCGATTCCTCCGTTTCACTGGACCGGGCTTCTAGAAGGAAGGCCCGTGCCGCCTCGTGGCCGACCCGGGGGAAGGCCGCGATTTTACGGGGTGAGTGCCACAATCGACGGGTATCCGCTACCGCGGCGGCACGCGCGGAACCGAGTCAGGATAATCGCGCCATGACGATCACCCTCAAGACCGCAGCCGACATCGAAGGCATGCGCATCGCCGGACGCCTGGCATCCGAAGTGCTGGACATGCTGACGCCGCACGTCAAGCCCGGCATCACCACCGACCAACTCGACCAACTGGCGCACCGCCACATCGTGGAGGTGCAAGGGGCCATCCCGGCACCCCTCAACTACGCTCCGCCCGGCTACACGCCCTACCCCAAGTCGATCTGCACCTCGATCAACCACCAGGTCTGCCACGGCATCCCGAACGATCGTCCGCTGAAGAACGGTGACATCGTGAATATCGACATCACCGTCATCAAGGACGGCTGGCACGGCGACACGAGCCGGATGTTCGTGGTGGGAGAGGGGTCGATCGCGGCACGCCGCCTGTGCACGCTCACCTATGAAGCCATGTGGCGCGGCATCGTCAAGGTCAGGCCGGGAGCCCGGCTGGGCGACATCGGCCACTCGATCCAGACTTTCGTCGAGAACGCCGGCTGCTCGGTGGTGCGGGAGTTTTGCGGGCACGGCATCGGCCTCGCCTTCCACGAGGATCCCCAGGTGCTCCACTACGGCCGCCCAGGCACGCTGGAGGAGTTGGTGCCCGGCATGATCTTCACCATCGAGCCCATGGTCAACGCCGGCCGCCGCGAGATCCGCGAAATGACCGACGGCTGGACCATCGTCACACGCGACCGCTCGCTGTCGGCACAGTGGGAGCACACCGTGCTCGTCACCGAAACCGGGTATGAGGTGTTGACCGTCTCGGCCGGCACCCCGCCACCGCCGGCCTTTGTGACCGAGCAGGCGGCACCTGCCGTGACAGTCTCCTAAAGAAAGATGTCGGCCGTTCCCGAACCGGGCGACCGCGGCAGCGCACCACGTAGCGTGAGCGAGCTGCGTGCTCGCTTCCGGCAGGGAAAGGCCTCACTGATCGAGCAGTTCCGGCAGGCGGGACCCACGGCCTCGGGTGCCTTGCGCCTCGTGCGCTTGCTCGCGCGGCACGTCGACCGGACCCTCATCGACCTGTGGAAGCACGCGCTCATGCCCTCCGGCGCAGCCCTCCTGGCCGTGGGCGGCTACGGCCGCGCCGAGCTGTACCCGCACTCCGATGTCGACGTACTGGTGCTGCTGCCGCCCGAGCACGAGCATGAGCACGCCAACGAGGCACTGAAGTCTTCGATCGAGCGCTTCATCACCGCGTGCTGGGACATCGGCCTGGAGATCGGCTCCAGCGTGCGCACGGTCGATGAGTGCGTCGACGAAAGCCACCGCGATCTCACGGTGCAGACGGCCCTGCTGGAGTCGCGCTACCTGTGCGGCTCGCGGCGCGTGTTCAACACCTTCCGGCACGCCTACGCCGAGGCCATGGACCCCAAGGCCTTCCTGCGCGCCAAGATGCTGGAGATGCACCAGCGGCACCAGAAGTACGAGAACACGCCTTACGCCTTGGAGCCGAACTGCAAGGAAAGCCCCGGCGGCCTGCGCGACCTGCAGGTCCTCATCTGGGTGGCCCGTGCGGCCGGGCTGGGCAAGAGGTGGTCCGAGCTGGCCGGCAAGGGCCTCATCACGCCCTTCGAGGTGAAGCAACTGCAACGCAACGAAGGGCTGCTGCGGCTGATCCGAGCCAGGCTGCACATGGTGGCCGGCCGGCGGGAAGACCGGCTGGTGTTCGACCTGCAGACGGGCGTGGCCGAGAGCTTTGGCTACGAGGCCGAGCGGGGACAGCGCATCTCCGAGATGCTGATGCGCCGCTACTACTGGGCCGCCAAGGCGGTGGCGCAGCTCAACCAGATCCTCATGTTCAACATCGAGGAGCGGGTGTCGGGCACGCAGGACGCGCCCATGCGGCCCATCAACGACAAGTTCCTGGACCGCGGTGGCATGCTCGAAGTGGCGAGCGACGATCTCTACGAGCGCGATCCGAACGCCATCCTCGAAACCTTCTACCAGACATCCCTCGGCCCGAAGGGCCTTTCCCCCCGCACGCTGCGCGCGCTCTACAACGCTCGTGAGCTGATGAACTTGCAGTGGCGTCGCGACCCGGCGAACCGGGCGACGTTCATGAAGATCCTTCAGGCGCCCGAAGGCCAGACGCATGCGTTCCGCCTGATGAACCAGACCTCGGTGCTCGGGCGCTACCTGTGGGTGTTCCGCGGCATCGTGGGGCAGATGCAGCACGACCTGTTCCACGTGTACACGGTCGACCAACACATCCTGATGGTGCTGCGCAACGTGCGGCGGTTTTTCATCCCGGAGCACGCGCACGAGTACCCGTTCTGCTCGCTGTTGGCAGCCCAGTGGGACCGCCCCCACCTGCTCTACCTCGCGGCGCTGTTCCACGATGTGGCCAAGGGCCGCGGCGGCGACCACTCCGACCTCGGCGCCATGGAGGTTCGGCGCTTCTGCCGCGAGCACGGTGTTCCCAGGGAAGACGCCTCGCTGGTCGAGTTCCTCGTGCAGCGGCACCTCACCATGTCGCGCATCGCGCAGAAGGAAGACCTTTCCGACCCACAGGTGATTGAATCTTTCGCCAAGCTGGTGGGCGACGAGCGGCGGCTGACCGGGCTGTACCTGCTCACCGTGGCCGACATCCGCGGCACCAGCCCCAAGGTATGGAACGCCTGGAAGGGCAAGCTCCTGGAAGACCTGTACCGGCTCACGCTGCGCGCACTGGGTGGCGCCCAGCCCAACTTCGATGCCGAGATCGAGGCGCGCAAGCAGGACGCGCGCCACACGCTCAACCTGTATTCGCTGCTGCCCGGCTCCGAGACGGCGCTGTGGCAGACACTGGAGGTGAGCTACTTCGCACGCCACGATGCCGGCGACATCGCCTGGCATGCGCGTTCGCTCCATCGTCACGTCCACACCACCCAGCCCGTCGTGCGGGCACGCCTGTCCTCGGTAGGCGAGGGCCTGCAGGTCCTCGTCTACTCGCCCGACCGGCCAGATCTCTTCGCACGCATCTGCGGCTACTTCGACAGCGCCGGGTTCAACATCCTCGACGCCAAGATCCACACCAGCCGCACGGGCTACGCGCTGGACACCTTCCAGGTGACCAGCGCCATCCACGACCTGCACTACCGCGACATCATCTCGCTGGTCGAAACCCAGCTCACCCAGGCACTGCAGGCCACGGGAGCCCTGCCCGAGCCCAGCCGCGGGCGCCTGTCACGCCGGGTGAAGTCGTTCCCCGTCACGCCGCGTGTATCGCTGCGCCCCGACGAGCGTGCGCAGCGCTGGCTGCTCGGCGTGTCGACCAGCGACCGTTCCGGCCTGCTCTACGCCATTGCCCGCGTGCTGGCCCGCCACCACATCAACCTGCAGCTCGCAAAAATCACGACACTCGGCGAGCGGGTCGAGGACACCTTCCTCATCGACGGCTCCGAGTTGCAGGAGAGCAGGCTGCAGCTGGAGATCGAGGGCGAGCTGCTGGACGCGATCACGCCATGACGAGCCGCCGTGCGTACCAAGAAAAAGGCCCGGCACATGGCCGGGCCTTTTTGCCAATTCCGCCGTAGCGGAATCAGCCCATGTGCAGGCCGCCGTTGCACGAGAAATCGGCACCCGTGGTGAAGCCCGCATCGTCCGAAGCGAGCCAGGCCACGATGGAGGCGATCTCCTCCGGCTGGCCCAGGCGCTTGACCGGGATGCCGGCGATGATCTTCTCCAGCACGTCCTGGCGCACGGCCTTGACCATGTCAGTGGCGATGTAGCCCGGGCTCACGGTGTTCACCGTCACGCCCTTGCTGGCCACTTCCTGCGCCAGGGCCATGGTGAAGCCGTGCATGCCGGCCTTGGCGGCGGAGTAGTTGGTCTGGCCGAACTGGCCCTTCTCGCCGTTGACCGAGCTGATGTTGATGATGCGGCCCCAGCCCCGCTCCAGCATGTCGTCGATGACCTGCTTGGTCACGTTGAACAGGCTGGTGAGGTTGGTCTCGATGACCGCGTCCCAGTCGGCGCGGGTCATCTTGCGGAACACGCCGTCACGGGTGATGCCGGCGTTGTTGACGAGCACGTCGATCGGGCCGTGTTCGGCCTTGGCCTTCTGGAACGCGGCAACGGTGGAGTCCCAGTCGCCCACGTTGCCCACCGACGCGTAGAACGTGTAGCCGAGGGCCTTCTGCTCGCCCAGCCACTTGTCGTAGTCGCGGCTCGGGCCGCAACCCGCGATCACCTTGAAACCTTCCTTGTGCAGGCGCTGGCACATCGAGGTGCCGATGCCACCCATCCCGCCTGTCACGTACGCCAACTTTTGAGCCATGTGTCCTCTCCTTCTCCAATGTGCTGCCGCATGCCCGAGCGCAAGCGCCCAGGATGCGGGTCAATGCGGTTTTCCCGTTCGGGTTCGAATTACCGTTCCACCGTCAACGCGACACCCATGCCGCCGCCGATGCACAGCGAGGCAATCCCCTTCTTGGCATTGCGCTTTTGCATCTCGTGCAGCAGGGTCACGAGGATGCGGCAGCCCGAAGCGCCGATCGGGTGACCGATCGCGATGGCGCCGCCGTTCACGTTGACCTTGCTGGTGTCCCAACCCATTTCCTTGTGGACGGCGCAGGCCTGCGCAGCGAACGCTTCGTTGATCTCGAGCAGGTCGAGGTCGGAAGCCTTCCAGCCGGCGCGCTGCAGCGCGCGCTGCGACGCGGGCACCGGGCCCATGCCCATCATGGCGGGGTCGATGGCAGCCGAGGCGTAGCTGGCAATGCGCGCGAGCGGCTTGAGCCCCAGCTGGTCGGCCTTCTTGGCGCTCATCACGACCACACCGGCAGCGCCGTCATTGATGCCGGAGGCGTTGCCCGCGGTGACCGTGCCCGCCTTGTCGAACGCGGGGCGCAGGCCAGCCAGCGCTTCGGCGTTGGTCTTGCGGTTGATGAACTCGTCCTTGTCGAACAGGACCGGGTCACCCTTCTTCTGCGGGATGACGAAGGGCACGATCTCGTCGTTGAAGCGGCCGGCATCCTGGGCGGCAGCGGCCTTCTGCTGCGAGGCGAACGCCAGGGCGTCCTGTTCCTCACGGCCGATGCCGTACTTCTTGGCCACGTTCTCGGCCGTGATGCCCATGTGGTACTGGTTG
>CBINKC010000025.1:0-36683 GCA_966251135.1 uncultured Burkholderiaceae bacterium | reverse complement strand
TCGACTGCGGCGGGCACGGGTTCCGTGGCGATGCCGTGAAGCGCGATCTGCTTGAGGATGCGCCACATCAGAGGTCGTGCCCCGAATAGCTGAGGTTGAAGGACTTGTTGATGAGCGGGAAGTCCGGAACGATGTTCCCGATCACCGCATGCTCCAGCACGGGCCAGTTCTGCCATGAGGGGTCGTGCGGATGGCAGCGCACGATGCGCCCCTGCGGCCCCAGTTCGAGCGCGATCACCACCTCGCCACGCCAGCCTTCCGCCCAGCCGAGCCCGCGGCTCAGCGCGGCGCTCGGCAGTGGCACTTGCGCCAGGGCCGGGCCGGCGGGCAGGCGCGCGCAGATGCCGCGCATGAGGCGCAGCGAAGCGAGGGCCTCGTCGAAGCGAATCGCCACCCGCGCCGCCACGTCGCCGCCCGTGTGCAGGCAGGCTTGCGCTTGCAGGCTGCGGTAGGGCTCCAGTCCCGGCGCCTCGCGCAGGTCGCGCCGCACGCCGCTGGCGCGCGCCGCCATGCCGGTGAGGCCCAGCCGCAAGGCCAGTTCGCGCGGTACCCGGCCGGTGTTCATGAAGCGATCCTGCAAGCCGGCGTGCTCGTCGTAGATGCCTCGCAGTGCGGCGAGCTCATGCTCGATCGCATCGCATTGCCGCAGCAGTGCATCGCAGGCTTTGGCGTCGATGTCGACCGCCACGCCGCCTGGAACGACCACGTCCATCAGCAGCCGGTGGCCGAACAGCTCGTGCGACAGCCGCTGCCAGTTTTCCCGCAGCCGGGAGAACTGGGCCAGCCCGAAAGCCAGTGCCGCATCGTTGCCCAGGGCCCCCAGGTCGCCCAGGTGATTGGCGACGCGCTCACGCTCCAGCAGCAGCGCGCGCAGCCAAACGGCGCGCTGGGGGATGTCCATGCCGGCCGCGGATTCCAGCGCCATGCAGTAGGCCCAGGCGTAGGCCACCGTCGAGTCGCCGCTCACCCGGCCGGCCAGCCGGTGGGCTTCGAGCGCAGGCAGCGTGGTAAAGCGCTGCTCGATGCCCTTGTGCGTGTAGCCCAGCCGCTCCTCCAGGCGCAGCACCTTCTCGCCGACCACCGAGAAGCGGAAGTGGCCCGGCTCGATGATCCCGGCATGCACCGGGCCGACGGGAATCTCGTGCACGCCGTCGCCTTCGACGCGCACGAACGGGTAGTCGCTGGGCAGCGTGCCGGCCGGCGCGGCGTGGGCGTTGCTGCCGTGCACGAGGGGCCGGTCGCCCTTCCAGACACCATGGTCGAGCCACGGCCGCGTGTCTTGCGCGCCCTCAACGCCCAGGCCGTTCAAGTCCGCGACGGCGCGCTGCATGCGGTTCGCGCAGGCGAACGTAGGCGTGAAGTCCGGGTAGCGCTCGTGGGTGCCGAGCGCCAGCTCGATCCAGATCACCCCGAAGTCGCTGGCCAGCGCGGCGCACACGGCCCGCGGATAGACGGCGCACTCCACGCCGGACCGGTCCACGCTCCACAGCGCCACCAGCCGCCCGCCGCCCGCGGCGACGCGGCTGGCCGTGGCCGTCCATTGGTGGCGATCGACCATGGCATGCCAGATGGGCGCGGGCGCGGGCAGCCGCTGCGCATCGAGGCCGAGGTGCTGGACGGGCATCGCTGCAAGCTCCCTGTCACTGCGCCAGCATGGCCGCGGCCTGCCGATACCAGGCCTCGAGGTAGGGCGGGATGTACAACCCCAGCATCAACCCCAGCCCCAGGTGCACGAACACCGGGATCAATGCAGGCGAGTGGGCCAGCGGCTTGAGCGCGGTCTCGCCGAACACCATGGGCTGCACGCGGCTGAACACCGAAGCGAAGGCCAGGCCCAGCGCGACCAGCAGGAAGGGCGTGGCCCACGGCTGCTCTCGCATGGCGGTGGTCACGATGAGGAACTCGCTGGCGAATACGCCGAAGGGCGGCATGCCCAGGATCGCGAGCGCGCCCAGCATCAGCCCCCAGCCGACGGTGGGGCTCACGCGGATCAGGCCCCGGATCTCTTCCATGATTTGCGAGCCGGCCTTCTGCGTGGCGTGGCCCACGGCGAAGAAGATCGCCGACTTGACGAGCGAGTGCACGGTCATGTGCAGCAGGCCCGCGAAGCTGGCGATGGGCCCGCCCATGCCGAAGGCGAAGGTCATCATGCCCATGTGCTCGATCGACGAGTACGCGAACATGCGCTTCACGTCGCGCTGGCGGATGATGAAGAACACCGCGGCCACCACCGACACCAGCCCGAAGCCCATCATCAGCCGGCCGGTGAGTGCGTTGCCGCCGAGTGCCCCATCGGTGAGTACCTTGCAGCGCAGCACCGCGTAGAGCGCCACGTTCAGCAGCAGCCCCGAGAGCACCGCCGACACGGGCGTGGGGCCCTCGGCGTGTGCATCGGGCAGCCAGTTGTGCACGGGCACCAGGCCCACCTTGGTGCCGTAGCCGATGAAGAGGAAGGCCCATGCCAGGGTGATGATGTTCGGGTCGAGCTGGCCCTTCACCGCGTCGAGGTGCGTCCACAGCAGCGCGCCGCCTTCCGGGCCGATCACCCGCTCGGCCGCCATGTAGAGCAGCACCGTGCCCAGGAGCGCCTGCGCGATGCCCACGCCGCACAGGATGAAGTACTTCCACGCCGCCTCCAGGCTCGCCGCGGTGCGATACACGCTCACCAGCAGCACCGTGCTCAGCGTGGCCGCTTCCATGGCGACCCACACGATGCCGAGGTTGTTGGTGGTGAGCGCCAGCAGCATCGTGAAGCTGAAGAGCTGGTACATGCTGTGATAAAGCCGCAGCCGCGGCGGTGTCATCTTTCCGTGGTCGCGTTCGACCTGCATGTACGGGCGCGAGAAAAGCGAGGTGGTGAGCCCCACGAAGGCGGTGAGCGCGATGAGGAAGACGTTGAGCGGGTCGATGTAGAAGTGCTCGTGGCCCAGCAGCATGGGCCCGTCGGCCACCACACGCGCGGTGAGCACACAGGCCGCGGCGAAGGTCACGGCGCTGAAGGCCACGTTGAGGTCGCGTGCGTGCTCGCGGTGGCCTACCAGCCCGAGCGCCACGCCGCCCAGCAGGGGCGCGCCGAGCAGGAACCACAGGGCCGTGAGCGCGATCACGTCAGTCTTCCTTGAGCTTTTCGAGGTGGCGGATGTCGAGGCTGTCGAACTGCTCGCGGATCTGGAACATGAACACGCCCAGGATCAGCACACCGATCAGCACATCGAGCGCGATGCCCAGTTCCACCACCATGGGCATGCCGTGGGTGGCCGACGTGGCGGCGAAGAACAGGCCGTTTTCCATCGACAGGAAGCCGATGACCTGCGGCACCGCCTTGGCGCGCGTGATCATCATCAGGAACGAGAGCATCACGCAGGCCAGCGCGATGCCCAGCGTGCCGCTGGCCAGCGTGCTCGACAGCTGCGAGATCGGCAGTGCGAGGTTGAACGCGAAGATCACCACGATGATGCCGATGAGCATGGTGGTGGGGATGTTGATGAGCGTTTCCAGTTCCCAGCGGATATCCAGCCGCTCGATCAGGCGGTGCAGCAGCCACGGGATCGCCAGCACCTTGAGCACGAAGGTGAGCGCTGCCGAGATGTACAGGTGCGGTTGGTGCGTCACATAGCCGACCACCGCCGTGGCCAGCACGAGCGTGGCGCCTTGCAGCGTGAACAGGTGGATCAGCGAGAGGATGCGTCGCTGCACGATCATTCCGAAGGCCAGGATCAGCAGCAGCGCGCCGAGCAGGTTCACGAACTGGGTGAGCAGGGCGTTCATCTCGGTGCCAGCAGCAGGTGAACCAACAGCCCGATCACCGCCAGCAGGAAGGCCGTGGCCAGGAACTCGGGCACGCGGAAGATGCGCATCTTGGCCGACAGCGTTTCGAGCACCGCGAGCAGGAAACCGCCGATCGCCAGCTTGAACACCAGCGCCGGCAGCGCGAGCAGCATGGCCTGCGGCGCTTGCGCCTCGGCCACGCCCCAAGGGAAGAACAACGCCAGGCCGATGCACGAATAGGCGAATAGCTTGAGGCTCGCGGCCCACTCGACCAGCGCCAGGTGGCGGCCGGAGTATTCGAGGATCAGCGCCTCGTGGATCATCGTCAGCTCCAGGTGCGTGGCCGGGTTGTCCACCGGCACGCGTGCGTTCTCCGCCAACGACACCATCGTGAAGGCCACGCCGGCGAACGCCAGGCCCGGGTAGATGGCCAGCTCGCGGTGCGCCAGCGTCTCGACGATGGTCGTGAGCGAGGTCGACTGCGAGATCAGCGAGGCCGAGAACAGCACCATCAGGAGCGCCGGCTCGGCGAGGAAGCCGATCAGCATCTCGCGGCGCGCGCCGAGCGTGCCGAACGAGGTGCCCACGTCCATGGCCGCCAGCGAGATGAATACCCGCGCCAGCGCGAACAGGCCCACCAGCGCGATGGCGTCGGCGGCCGGCGACAGCGGCAGGTCGGTGGAGATCGTGGGGATGATCCCGCAGGCCAGCGTCATGCAGCCGAACACGATGTAGGGCGCGGATCGAAAGAGCGGCGAGGCGTTTTCGGCCACCACCGACTCCTTGACGAAGAGCTTGTGCAGCGTGCGGTAGGGCTGCCACAGGCTGGGCGCCGATTTGTTTTGCAGCCACGCGCGCCACTGGTTGATCCAGCCGGTCAGCAACGGCGCCAGTGCGATGGCGAGTGCGATTTCCAGCAGCTGCGAGAGCGCGCCGGTCCAGCTCATGCGTGCCTCACCGCCTCACCGCCTCACCGCATCACCGCATCACCGCCAGCAGCGTGGCCACCAGCGTGAGAAAGCTGTAGAGCAGGTACACGGCGATGCGGCCCTGCTGCAACAAGCCGATCAGGCGCGCGAGCGTGGCGGCCAGGTGGGCGATGGGCAGGTACAGCCAGCGCCAGAAATGATCCTGCACCTCCACGCGGTAGCGCGGCTGCTCGTCGAAGGGCGTGGGCAGCTCGCGCTGCATCTGGAAGAAGGGCTCGAAGATCTGCCGGATCGGCTGGCCGAAGCCTTCGGCCGTGTCCTGCATGCGCGCGGTGCCCCAGGGGTAGCCGCAGGCCCACGAGATGCCGCGGCGCATGCGCCCGTGGTAGAGCCTGCGCACCAGCAGGAAGGCCAGCGCAAAGCTGCCCAGGATGCCGAGCAGGAAAACCACCGGGCCGTAGCTCGCCTGCTCCAGGCTGTTGGGCGCGAGCAGCCAGCCGCTCGTGGCCACGCGCTCGGCCAGGCCCATGCCGGCGAGCTGCCGTGTCACCGGGTCGATGAGCGTGATGACCTGTACCGGCAGCAGCCCCAGCGCCAGGCAGCCCGCCACGAGCCACCCCATGCCGATGCGCTCGCGCGTGCCAGCGTCGTGTGCGTGCACGAGTTTTTCCTCGCGCGGCAGGCCCAGGAAGATCACGCCGAAGAACTTGACCATCGTGTAGCCGGCCAGCGCGGCCACCAGCGCGATCACGGCGGCCACCACGGGAATCAGCATGGTGAGCAGCGGCACCGGCAGGCCGGGCGCGAACAGGAAGCTCTGCAGCAGCAGCCATTCGGAGACGAAGCCGCCCAGCGGCGGCAGCCCGGCACTCGCCAGCACGCCCAACAGCGTGAACCAACCCACCCAGGGCATGCTGCGGATGAGCCCGCCCAGCTTGCCCAGGCTGCGCTCGGCGGTGGCATGCAGCACGCTGCCGGTGCCGAGGAACAGCAGGCTCTTGAAGAAGGCATGGCTGGCCACGTGGTACAGCGTGGCCGTGAGCGACAGCGCGGCCATGGGCGCCATGTCGTAGGCCACGAAGATCAGCGTGAGGCCCATGCCCACGAAGAGCAGGCCCATGTTCTCGATGGACGAATAGGCCAGCAGCCGCTTCATGTCGGTTTGCACGGCCGCGAAGATTACGCCGTACAGCGCAGTCAGCAGGCCCACGGCCAGCAGCAGCGCGCCCCACCACCACAGCCGCAGTTGCAGCAGGTCGAACGACACGCGCAGCAAGCCGTAGATGGCGGTGTTGAGCATCACCCCGCTCATCAGCGCCGACACCGGCGAAGGCGCGGCGGGGTGCGCCTCAGGCAGCCACACGTGCAGCGGCAGCACGCCGGCCTTCGCCCCGAAGCCGAAGAGCGCAAGCAGGAAGCCCACCGAGGCCCAGAAGGGCGACAGCGACTGCGCTCGCATGTTGTCGAAGGTGTAGTCGCCGGTGTTGGCCTGCAGCACGCCGAAGCCGAGCAGGATGGCGATGGCGCCCACGCGCGCCATGGTGATGTAGAGGTAGCCCGCGCTGCGCACCTCGGGCACCCGGTGGTTGGCCGTGACGAGGAAGTACGACGAGAGCGCCATGGTCTCCCACATCACCATGAAGCCGTAGGCGTCGTCTGCAAGCACCACGCCCAGCATGCTGGCGAGGAACACGTGGTACTCCAGGCACATGAGTCCCGGCGGCGTGCCTTCGCCCTTGCGGAAATAGCCGCTCGCGAAGAACGAGATGCCCGCCGAGGCGGCGCCGATCACGAGCAGGAAGTAGGCCGCCAGGCCGTCGAGCCTGAGATGCAGCGGCAAGCCGGGCAGGCCGATGGGCAGCACGGCCGTTTGCGCCGGGCCCGGCAGCGCCGCGGCACAAAGGGCTGCGAGCGCGAGCCCGAGCACGCCCCCGGCCGGGAAGAGCCAATGCGCCACGAACTCCAGCCGGTGCAGCGCGAACATGCCCGCCACGCCCAGGGCCAGCCAGCCCAGGGCGACGAGCATCATCCCATCGAGGAGCAGCCAGTCGGCCATGGGCGCGAGGCTGTCCAAGGTTCACACCTGTTCAGGCCTTGCGCGTGCGGGCCCGGGGCCTGTGCGCCGGGGTGGGTTCTGCGGGGGCGGGTTCGCCTTCGCCAGCGCTGCTTGGCTGGTAGCTCACGCCATGGTGATCGAGGTAGTCGCGGATCAGTCGCCGCACCACCTGCGAAGGCGTCAGATCCTGCTGCGCGCAAAGGCGCTCGAAGGCAGCCTTCTTGTTGGGATCGATGAGCAGCGTCAATCGCGCAGTCTTGAGCTCCATGGACCCTCGCCGATATGGCAATGAGATGACGATCGCATGCGCATGCTACTGCGCGCCTTCCGGCGGGGGAAGGGGGAGAAGAGCTGACCACCTGCGAAGCGCAGAAGGAGAGGGAGCGTCGGCGGGGCGTGTGGGGGCCCTGGCCTCTGATGGTTGCCCGAAGATGCTGCACGGGCTCATGGCGGCCCGCCGCAAGCTGTGGGCCCCATCGACGCCAGTGCCGCGCGATCCGCCGGCGGCGTCCGCACGAGCTGCCGCAGCCGGCCCGGCCCGCGGTGTCTTGTAATGACGCGCGGCGAGGCTTTCGACGCCAACCATCTGCTGTGTCGGCAAGACGGCGTGGCCTGCCTGCCGCTCACCTGCGCTGGCTTGCGCCTATGAAGATGGGAGCATGCCGCGCATGCAGATCGGCTTTCAGGATCATCTGCACTCGATCACCGGGTCGGCCGCTCGCATCCAGCGCGTTCGATGCCCGTCGGCGCGAGCGTGACCACACGGTCGGCCCGCGACGCCGCCATGCGCGAATGCGTGACCAGCACGCAGGCCGCGCCGCGCTCGCGCACCTGCGATGCGAACAGGTCCATCACCTTTTCCGCGGTGCGCGGGTCCAGGTTGCCGGTGGGTTCGTCGGCCAGCAGCAGCTGCGGGCCGTGCACCAGCGCGCGGGCGATCGCCACGCGCTGCAGCTGGCCGCCGGAGAGCGTTTGCGGCAGCCGCCCGCCCAGGCCCTCCAGGCCCACGGCGGTCAGCAGCGACTGCACTCGGCCCGGGTCGGGCCGGTGCCGCAGCAGCAAAGGCAGGCCCACGTTGTGCGCCACGTCCAGGTGCGGCAGCACGTGAAAGGCCTGGAACACGAAGCCGAGGTGCTCGCGCCGGAAGAGCGCCTTGCGGGTGTCGTCGAGCGCGCCGATCTCGGTGCCGTCGATGCGCACCGTGCCTGCATCGGGCGTGTCCAGGCCCGCGATGCAGTTGAGCAGCGTCGACTTGCCCACGCCCGATTCGCCCAGGATGGCGACGAATTCGCCCGCTGCCACGTCGAGATCCACGCCCTGGAACACCGGCTCGCCCCCGTAGCCCTTGGCGAGCCCGCGCAGCTCAAGCAGCACGCGCCATGCCCTCGGCGAGGCGGCGTGCCTGCGCCACCACGTGCGCCAGGGCGCCGGGGGCATCGCACGGGATCACCTCGCGCTGCATGCCACGCAACCACGTGAGTTGCCGCTTGGCGAGCTGCCGCGTGGCGGCGATGCCCCGGTCGCGCAGCCCTTGCAGATCGAGATCACCCGCGTCCAGCGCTTCCCAGGCCTGCCGGTAGCCCACGCAGCGCATCGAAGGAAGCTCCCGATGCAGGTCGGCGCGCTCGCGCAGCCGGCGCACTTCATCGATGAAGCCGGCGGCGAGCATGGCGTCGAAGCGCTCGGCGATGCGTGCGTGCAGCCAGGCGCGTTCCTGCGGCTCCAGCGAGAGCAGCGCAGGCGTGTCGCGAACCGACCTTTCGCGGTGGAAGCTCGACAGCGGCCGTCCGGTGAGCCGCCACACCTCCAGCGCGCGCTGGATGCGCTGGCTGTCGTTGGGCGGCAGACGCGCCGCAGTGATGGGATCGACCTGCGCCAGCCAGGCATGCATGGCGGCCCAGCCTTTGCGGGCGGCCTGCGTGTCCAGCTCGGCGCGCACCTGCGGGTCGGAGGCCGGCATTTCGTCGAGCCCGTCGAACAATGCCTTGAAGTACAGCATGGTCCCGCCCACCAGCAGCGGCAGGCGGCCGCGAGCGCGGATCTCGGCGATGAGCCGCGTGGCATCGGCCACGAAGCGCGCGGCCGAATAGGCCTGGCTCGGCTCGATGACGTCGACCAGGTGATGCGGCACCTGCGCCAGCTCGGCTGCGGTCGGCTTGGCGGTGCCGATGTCCATGCCGCGGTAGACGAGCGCCGAGTCCACGCTCACGATTTCCACCGGAGCCTGCGAGTGCAGCGCATCGGCGATCGCCAGCGCGGCGGCCGTCTTTCCGGCCGCCGTGGGCCCGGCGAGGCACAGGTATGCAGTCATGGGAGTTCAGGCGGCCTGCGGCGCGGGCGCCGGCTCGCCGTGCCGCTGCACCAGCGTCCAGGCCACGGCCGATATTGCGATGCTGAAGGCGCCGAGGCCGAGCGTGAGCGGGTACACCGTGCCGTTGAGCGCACGGCCCACCCACAGGCCGGTGAGGAAAGCGGTCGCCATCATGATGAAGCCCGACAGCGCGGCCGCCGCGCCGGCCTTCTCGGGAAACGGGCCCACGGCGCCGGCTTGGCCGCAGGGTTGGTGGATGCCGTGGCCCAGGGCGAAGATCCACATCGGCACCTGCACCGCCCACACTGTGTGGATTCCCGCCAGGCTGAACAGTGCCGCGCTCAAGCCGCCGGTGAGGGTGAACGCGGCGGCCAGTTTCACCGTGCGCCGCAGCCCGCGCGTGGCCAGCAGGCGGCGGCACACGCTGGTGCCCAGCGTGTAGGCCACCGAGTTGAGCGTCATGATCGTGCCGTACCCCACCCGCGAAACGCCCAGCACCTCGATGAACACGAACGACGAGGCCGCGAGGAAGACGAAGAGCCCGCCGTAGCTGGTCGACAGCAGCGCGACCCAGGCCCGGAAGCCCGGATGGCGCGCCACGGCCCGCCAGTTGCTCAGCATCGGTCCGAGCCGCAGGGCGCTCGGGTTGTGTGCCGGCAGGGTTTCGTCGAAGCGCCAGGCGATGAAGGCGAGCGAACCCGCGCCGAACAGCGCCAGCACGAGCAGCGCCGCGTTCCAGTTCACCCATTGCACGAGGACACCGCCGACGAGCGGGCTCAGCATGGCGATGACCCCCAGGCCGCCCAGGGCGTGCGACATGGCGCGCGCGCCTTCGTGCGGCTCGTACAGGTCGCGCACGATCGAGCGGCCGCAGGTCACGGCCGCAGCCATGGCCGCGCCCTGAAGCGCGCGGGCGCCGACCAGCCATTCGATGCTGGGCGCCAGCGCACTCAGCACGCTGGCCACGGTGTACACCGCCATGCCGCCCATCAGCACCGGCCGGCGGCCGTAGTGGTCGGCCAGCGGCCCGAACACGAGCTGGGCGAGGCCGAAGCAGATGATGAGGACCGACAGCGTGAGTTGCGCCGGGCCGACGCCCGTGTTCAAGTCGGCAGCGATGGTGGGCAGCGCGGGCAGGTACAGGTCGGTGGTGAGCGGCTGTATGCCCAGCAGCAGGGTGAGCAGCAGCACCACGACCGGCGTGCTCATCCGCGTGCGCGATCCGGTGGGATTGGGTCGGTCGGGCGTGGGCATCCGGCGAGGGTAGCAGGCAGGGCGGGCCACTGCGGCCGGCCTGCCGCAAGCCTGCGACGTTTCAAACCGTGACGCCACGCGGGCGCAGGCTGGTTAGGATGTCGCCGGCCGCGGCGCTCGCCGTGCGCCTCATAAGCCATTACATGCACTCCAGTCCCGGAAAGGAACGTCCATGACACGAACGACCCGTTGGATCGCCCGGCTGCTTGCCGTCTGCCTGAGCTTCGCCGGCTTCATGCAAGGGGCGCAGGCCACGCTGATCACCACGGAACAGGTGGCGGCCAGCGAGGGTGTGCGCAGCGCCACCGCCGCTCGCGAGTACGTGAACGCCACGCTGGCCCGAGCCGATGTCATGGCCGGCCTGCAGGAACGCGGCGTGAGCGTCGAGCAGGCGCGCGAGCGCGTCGCGGCCCTCACCGACGATGAAGTGGCCATCGTCGCGCACACGCTGGATACCGCTCCTGCCGGTGCTTCCGATGTGCTGGGCATCCTGCTCACCGTGTTCATCGTGCTGCTCGTCACCGACATCCTGGGCTTCACGAAGGTCTTCCCCTTCACGCGTTCCATCCGCTGATTCGCCACCCGGGCGCTGCGCGAGCGCGCGGCGCCCCCTTGAAGATGTCGTTGTCTTCACGCACAACGCGGCCCCTGTGGCGGGCCGCGTTGCTCTTCGGGGCCCTGCTGCTTGCGATGCTGGCGGGCTGCGCCACGCAAACCCGCGCGCTGCTGCAGTTGCCCCCGGCCGGCTTGCCACGCGCGGCCGAGCTTTCCGACACGCCTTTCTTTCCCCAGACCGAATATCACTGCGGCCCCGCGGCACTTGCCACGGTGCTGGCTGCGGCTCGCCTGGCGGCCGATCCCGAGGCGCTGGGGCAGCAGATCTTCCTGCCCGCGCGTACCGGCACCTTGCAAATCGAGATGATGGCCGGTGCCCGGCGCCAGGGGGCGGTGGCGACCCGCCTGCCGCCTGCGCTCGATGCCCTGCTGCAGGAGGTCCAGGCCGGCCATCCCGTAGTGGTGTTGCAGAACCTCGGCCTGTCGTGGGCGCCGATGTGGCACTACGCGGTGGTGGTGGGCTACGACCTCGACACCCGCGAGATCGTGCTGCGTTCCGGCACCACGCGCCGCGAGGTGATGCCGCTGCGCACTTTCGAACACACCTGGCAGCGCTCAGGCGCCTGGGCGTTCACGGCGTTGCCGCCGGGACAGTGGCCGCGCATGGCGGATGAGCGTGCCATCGTGGAGGCCAGCGTGGGCTTCGAGCGGACTGCGCCGCCGGCGCAGGCGGTGGCCGTCTATCGCAGCGCGCTCGAGCGCGTGCCGCGCAGCCTCTCGCTCATGATGGGGCTGGGCAACAGCCTGTACGCGTCGGGCGACCGGGCTGCGGCGGCCAGCGCCTTTCGCGAGGCTGCTCACGTGCACGGCAGCGCGCCGGCGTGGATCAACCTTGCCAGCACCTTGCTCGAACTCGACCGCACGGAGGAGGCGCTGCACGCGGCGCGTCAAGCCGTGGCGGCCAGTGATGCGACCTGGCGCGAACGGGCCGATGCGGTGCTCGCACAAGCGATGGCCGCTGCACCCAGATGAGGTGGGAAGCGGCTTGCGCGTGACGTGATAGCGTGTGCATCACGTCACTGGGAGTCCGACGTGATCGAGCAGTACAACCTCGCATTGGCGGCGATGACCGATTCGAGCGCCATCGCCGAGCTATCGCGCGACACCATCGAATATGGCCTGCCCTGGACATGGACGCCGCAGCGGGTCGCGCGCAGCATCCGGGACCGCGCCACCAACGTGGTCGTCGCTCGCCAGCGCCGCCATATCCTGGGTTTCGGGATCATGAAGTACGAGGACGAGGAGGCCCACCTGCTGTTGCTCGCCGTCGAGGCGGGCCAGCGGCGGCGAGGCATCGGCACGGCCTTGCTCCACTGGCTGGAAGCGACGGTCACGGTCGCCGGCATCCCCATCGTCTTGCTGGAAACGCGGGCCAGCAATGGCCAGGCCCGCGCCTTCTATCGCAGCCACGGCTTTGCCGAACTGGGCGTGCACCATGGCTATTACCAGGGCGTGGAAGACGCGATGCGCATGGGCAAGAACCTGCGCCGCCGGCAGGCTGGAGCCTGACGAGCGACACCCGCCCCCATCCTGCTGACGCCCGCCCTCAGCGCGATGACCCGCGCTCCAGCACCGGGGGCGCTCCTTCGAACGATTCGTCGGCCCGCAGGTAGCGCCACTGCCCCGGCGGCAGCGCCCCCAGCCTCACTGCGCCGATACGCACACGCTTGAGGCCCACCACCTTCAGCCCCACGGCCTCGCACATGCGTCGGATCTGCCGCTTCTTGCCCTCGCGCAGCACGAAACGCAGCTGATCCGGGTTGGCCCACTCCACGAGCGCGGGCTTCAGCGGTTCGCCGTCGAGTTCGAGCCCGTGGTTGAGCAGCGCGAGCCGGTCATCCCCCAGCGGCTGGCCGATGGCGGACTCGACCCGCACCAGATACTCCTTCTCGATCTCGCTGTCTTCCCCGATCAGCTGCCGTGCAATGCGGCCGTCCTGCGTGAGCACGAGCAGGCCCACGGAGTCGATGTCCAGCCGGCCGGCCGGCGCCAGGCCGCGCAGGTGCGTCCGTTCGAAGCGGACGCCCGAGTGGTCTTCGCGCCACTGGTTGGCTGGCGTGATGAGCAACACGGCCGGCTCATGGCCATCTTCAGCTTGCCCGCTCACATAGCCCACCGGCTTGTTCAGCAGCACCGTGACCCACCGCCCCTGCTGCTGTCGGGCCCTCGGGTCGATGGTGATCCGCTGTTCCGGATGCACCCGCGACCCCAGCTCGTGGACCACGCGGCCATCGACGCGCACCCAGCCCTTGGCGATCCACTCGTCGGCCTCGCGACGAGACGCCAGGCCCAGCTCGCTCATGCGCTTGGACAGCCGCAGGGTGCCCGGCGCATCCACGTGGACATGCTCCACTTCTTCCGTCGGCCGCCGCGGCGCGGACCCGGGTTTGAGCATGGAAGGTCGACCGGCGGGCGGCTTGTCTGCGGACCGGACCGGCCGACCCCCAGGCTTGGCCTTCGGCCTGACCGGCTGACCCTCCGGCGGGCGTGATGTCCAGCCGGTGGGCCGTGGCCCGTGGCCCTGCGAGGAAGGCGCGGGTCCTCGCCGACGCTCGCCGGTGGGTGGGGAGGAGACATCCGGTGCACGGCGCGGGCGTGCCGGCGACCCCGCACCCTGCTTGCCGCCGGGCATGCCGCCCGGCGGCTGGGCCGTCTTCCGCGCAGGTCGCTTCGTGTCCTGCGCTTGCTCGTCGCGCCCCCGCCGGGCTGCGTCGGCCTCGGCCAGCGTGGGCCGCTTGCGTGGTGCGGAACCCGCGCCGCGCAGCGGGGGGCGTGCGGCACGCGGGGTGGCCGAATGGGGGGTCTTCTTGAGCTTGATCGTCGCCATGGCGCTATTGTCGGGCGGTGCGCTCCGTGGTCCGTGCTTGCAGCCCGAACAGCGCCTTCAGCGCCTCGCGGTATTGCGGCTGCCCCAACGCGTGCGTGCTGTAGTGCGTGCCACCCTCCACGAGCACGAACCGCTTCGGCGAACTCGCCCGTTCGTACAGCGCGCGGCCCAGCTCCGCGGGGATGAGCCGGTCCCGGCTGCCGTGCACCACCAAGACCGGTGCCTTCACGCGGCCGATCTGCGCGGCCGCGTCGAAGCGCTGCGTGATGAACGGCGTGACCGGCAGCCAGCCCCACTTCATTGCGTGGAACACCTGGGCGATGGACGGGAAAGTGCCTTCGACGATCAGCCCGTGCGCATCGTCCACTTCGCTGGCGAGCTGCACGGCGATGGCGCCACCCAGCGAGTGCCCGAAGATGTAGCGCGGCCGGTTTGGATGGTGGCGCCCGAGCCACGCCCATGCGGCCCGCGCGTCCTCGTACACCGAGGCTTCCGAGGGCAGCCCCTCGCTGCTGCGGCCGAAGCCGCGGTAGTCGATGGCCAGCACCGAGAACCCAAGCCGGCCCATGCGGCGCATGCGATACACGCTCGCGCCCACGGGGCGGCCCGCGCCGTGCAGGTACAGCAGCACCGGGGCGTCGGCCGATTCATGCGGCAGCCACAGGGCATGCAGGCGCACATGGCGGGCGTCGATCCGGGAACGGTGCTCGATCCACACCTCGTCCATGCCCTCGGCGCTCGCCTCGAAAGGCGCGGCCGAGCCGTAGCCCGAGTTGTTGAAGATCCAGTGGCGCTGCAGCGTGTCCAGGACCGCGCAGCCGGCCAGCAACGATCCGGCCAGCACGGCGGCGGCCAGCGAACGCCAGCGCAGTCTGGACATGGCGAACAGATCGCCCATGCCCGAGGAAAGTTCAGCGCCCGCGCCAGAACAGCGCATCCAGCTCGCGCATGGCGAGCTGGCGCCACGTGGGCCGTCCGTGGTTGCACTGGTCGGCGCGCTCGGTGCGCTCCATGTCGCGCAGGAGCGCGTTCATCTCGTCGGGCGTGAGGCGGCGGTGGGCGCGTACCGCACCGTGGCAAGCCATCGTGGCGAGGATCTCGTGCTGCGCGCGTTCGACGATGCCGCTCGCACCCACCTGGGCCAGCTCGGCCAGCACGCTGCGCGCCAGCTCCACCACATCGGCCTGGCCCAGGGGCGCGGGCCGCGAACGCACGGCGAGTACCGTGGGCGAGAGCGCCGACACTTCGAGACCCAGCGCCGTCAGCGTGTCGCCATGCGCCTCGGCCGTCGCGATCTCCTGGGGCGTGGCGGCGAAAGTGGCCGGAATGAGCATGGGCTGCGCCTCGATGCGCGAGCCCGCCAGCGACACCTTCAGCCGCTCGTAGACGATGCGCTCGTGCGCCGCATGCATGTCGACGATGACCAGGCCCTGGCGGTTCTCGGCCAGGATGTAGACGCCGCCGATCTGCCCGATGGCGCGGCCGAGCGGCCAGTCCGATGCTTCCTCGGCGGCGGCAGGCAGGGCGGGCTCGGGCGACGTGACCCGGGGCGCTTCCCATGCGGCCGGCGCCTCGCGTGCATAGAGCACCGCCGCCTGCTGCAGCGCCAGCCGGCCCTGCACGGTTCTCTGTTCGCGCCGGCCTTCGTCCCAAAGAGTCGAGGGGATCACGCGGGCGGGCGACGCCATGCCTAGGCTTTCCGTGTGGGCAGCCAGGGCGTGGGCCGGCGAGGTGGCCGCCTCCCCCGGCCCTTCTTCGGCGGCCAAGGCGGCGCGAGGCGCCGCAAGCGCCGCCTCCACGGCACGGCGCACCGCCTGATGCACCTCGCGCGATTCGCGGAATCGCACCTCGATCTTGGTCGGGTGCACGTTCACGTCCACCCGGTCGGGTGCGATGTCGATGAACAGCGCGTACTGCGGCTGCCGCCCGCCGTGCAGCACGTCTTCGTACGCCGAGCGCACGCCGTGGGCGATGAGCTTGTCGCGCACGTAGCGGCCGTTGACATACACGTACTGACCGTCGGAGCGGGCCCGTGCCGATTCCGGCGTGCCGGTACGGCCCTGGATGCGCAGCACGCCCATGTCGAGCTGAACTTCCCGGCTGTCCTGCACGAACTCCTCGCCCAGCGCATCGCGCAGACGGCCGGCCGGGTCGGCGCGGCGCCACTGCTGCACGAGCTTGCCGTCGTGCCACACGGCGAAGGCCACGTCCGGCCGCGCCAACGCATGACGCCGCACGGCCTCCACGCAGTGCGCCAGTTCAGTGGATTCGGTCTTGAGGAACTTGCGTCGGGCCGGCGTGTTGAAGAAGAGTTCGCGCACTTCCACGCTCGTGCCCGTGCCGCGTGCCGCGGGCACCAGCTCGCCAGAGCGGGCATCGAGCCGCAGCGCATGTGCCGCGTCAGCCACCCTGCTGGCGATGCTCACCTCGGCCACCGACGAGATGGCGGCGAGCGCCTCGCCGCGAAAGCCCATGGTGGCCACGCTCTCCAGTTCGGTCAGGGATGCGATCTTGCTCGTGGCATGCCGGCGCAGGGCCAGCCCCAACTCGTCGCCCGGGATGCCGCAGCCATCGTCTTCGACCAGCACGGCGCGCACACCCCCGCCGGTGAGCTTGACCGTGATCGACGTGGCGCCTGCATCGAGCGCGTTGTCGACCAGCTCCCGCACCACCGAGGCCGGCCGCTCGACCACCTCGCCCGCGGCGATCTGGCACACCAGTTCGTCGGGCAGTTCACGGATCGGGCGGCGCGAGGCCGGCGACGTCAAGGCATTCATCGAGAAATTGTAGGAGGGGCCTGCGCAGCCACGCTGATAATCGCCGCCCATGGAGCTGGCCGCCATCCTCATCGACTTCGTGCTGCACGTCGACGTGCATCTCGCCAACTTCGTGCAGGCCTATGGCGCCTGGGTCTACGCGCTCCTTTTCGTGATCATCTTCGTGGAGACCGGTCTGGTCGTCATGCCCTTCCTGCCCGGCGATTCCATGCTCTTCGTGGTGGGGGCGCTGTGCGGCGCGGGGCTCATGAACCTGCCGCTGTCCATCGGCCTGCTGATAGCCGCCGCGATCCTGGGCAACCAGACCAACTACACCATCGGGCGCTATTTCGGGCCCAAGGTGTTCCAGTGGGAGCAGTCGCGCTTCTTCAATCGCCAGGCGTTCATGCGCGCGCATGAGTTCTACGAGCGCTACGGCGGAATCACCATCGTGCTCGCGCGCTTCCTGCCGTTCCTGCGCACCTTCGCGCCCTTCGTGGCCGGCGTGGCGGCCATGACGCGCCGGAAGTTCTCGTTCTACGACATCACCGGCGGCACGCTGTGGGTAGGCAGCATCACGATCGCAGGCTACCTTTTCGGCAACATCCCCTGGGTGAAGGAAAACCTCGACAAGATCATCTGGGCAATGATCCTGGTGCCTGGGGTCATTGCCCTGCTGGGTGCCTGGCGCAGCCGGCGGCGCGTGCCGCCCGAGGTGGGCGCAAGGCCCTGATCACAGCGCCCGCTGCCGCGCCAGCGGGGGGTTCTTGGCGAAGTAGCGCTTGATGCCGACAACCAGCGCCTTGACCAGTTCCTGCTGGTAATCGGGATCGCGCAGCTTCGATTCCTCTTCCGGGTTGGAGATGAAGGCCGTCTCCACCAGGATGGATGGGATGTCCGGCGCCTTCAGCACCGCGAAGCCCGCCTGCTCCACACGCGGCTTGTGCAGACGGCCCACCTTGCCTATCTGCCCGAGCACCTCGCTGCCGAGCCGCAGGCTGTCCTTGATCTGCGCGGCGGTGCTCATGTCGAGCAGCGTGCGCGCAACGGTTCGGTCGTGCGTGCGGATGTTCACGCCGCCCACCAGGTCGGAGGCGTTCTCCTTGTTCGCGATCCAGCGCGCCGCGGCGCTGCTGGCACCGTGCTGGCTCAGCGCGAACACCGACGCGCCACGCGCGTGTGGCGACACGAAGGCATCGGCATGGATCGAGACGAACAGGTCGGCCTGCACCCGGCGCGCCTTGCGCACCCGCTCGTGCAGTGGCACGAAGAAGTCGCCGTCGCGCGTAAGCATGGCCCGCATGCCAGGCATCGCGTTGATTCGCTCTCGCAACTGGCGCGCGACCTGCAGCACCACGTCCTTCTCGCGCAGCCCGCTGGGACCGGTGGCGCCCGGGTCTTCGCCGCCATGGCCGGGATCGAGCGCGACGATGATGAGCCGGTCGATCTTGGTACCGCGTCGAGGAGCCACCGCGCCGGGCAAGGGGGCCGAGGCCGCATCCGCCTGCGGGGCGACGGCCACGGCGGGCTCGGAGGCCCGGGGAGCGGCGGCAACCGGTGGCTCGGTGCCCGCGCCAGGGGAGGCAGGGTGACCCAGTTGCCCGATGAACTCGCCCAGCGCGTCCTGCACCGCCTGGGCGGCCTGCTGCTCGGCGGCTTCCTTCTCGCGGATGAGCGCCAGCAGCGGATCGCGCTCCTCGGTCGGGTACAGGTCGAACACCAGCCGATGCTGATAGGCCGCCACGGGGCTGAGCGTGAACACCTGCGGCGCCGTGGGCTGCTTCAGGTCGATCACCAGTCTGACAATGCGCGGCCGGTTCTGGCCCACGCGCACGCCCGCGATGTAAGGATCGTCCGAGGCCACCTTGCCCACCAATTCGCGCAGCGCCGGGCTCAGCTCCAGGCCGTCGACGTCGATCACCAGCCGGGCCGGGTTGCGGGCCATGAAATGGCGCGCGGCCAGCGAGGTGTCCGACTCCAGCGTGACCCGCGTGTAGTCGTCGGCGGGCCAGACCCGCACGGCCAGGATGCTGGCGCCCCAGGCGATCTCCCGCGTGCCCAGCAGCAGGACCAGGCTGCCCATGGCGCGCAGCGCGGCGCGGCGCGAAATACCCGTTGTCACGGCAGCAACTCCCGGCCGCGGGACGTGCATGCCGTGAGGGTGACTTGGCGGCGCTCGCCCTCACCCATGGCGATGTCGACCCTCAGGTCGGGCACGGGCAGCAGGTCTTGCGCCTTCTCCGGCCATTCGGCGATCTTGAGCCCGGGGGCGGCGAACACATCGCGAAAGCCTGCGTCCTCCCACTCCTGCGGGTCATCGAAGCGGTAGAAATCGAAGTGCCAGGCCTGGTGGCCGCCTTCGGGCAGTTCGTAAGGCTCCACCACGGCATAGCTCGGGCTCTTCACGCGCCCGGCCACGCCCAGCGCATGCAGCAGGTGACGAACAAAGGTGGTCTTGCCGGCACCCAGCGTGCCGTGCAGTTCGATGTAGGACTCCCGCACGCCGGGGTGCGCCGCGAGCCGGGCGGCGGTGACGGCGCAGTCCTCCTCGCCGGACCACACGAGGGTCGTGCTTCCTAGAATGGGCCGATGACCTGGGCTGCTCAAGATGCGTGCGAACGAACGTTGTTACCGTGCCTGCGCGACTGGGCACGAGCGCTCGGATTCTCACAGATCGGCGTGTCCGATGTGGACTTGTCCACTGCCGAACCGGGCCTGCTGCAATGGCTGGACAACGGCTTCCACGGCAGCATGGCCTACATGGCCGCGCATGGGTTGAAGCGCGCGCGCCCGGCCGAGCTGGTGCCGGGCACGGTACGCGCGATCACCGCACGCATGGACTACCTCCCTCGCAGCACGCCGCAGGGCTGGCAGGCGATCGAATGGCGCCGGATCGGCGAACCCGCGCGTGCCCAGGTCTCGCTCTATGCACGCGGACGGGATTACCACAAGGTGGTGCGTGCCAGGCTGCAGAAGCTGGCCGACCGCCTCGCCGATGCAGTGGGGCCGTTCGGCCACCGTGTCTTTACCGACTCCGCACCCGTGCTGGAGGTGGAGCTGGCATCGCGCAGCGGGATCGGCTGGCGCGGCAAGCACACGCTGGCCCTGAGCCGCGACGCGGGATCGATGTTCTTCCTGGGCGAGATCTACGTGGATCTGCCCTTGCCCGTCACCCCGCCGGTCACGCCCCATTGCGGCACCTGCAGTGCCTGCCTGGACGCCTGCCCCACAGGGGCCATCGTGGCGCCGTACCGGCTGGACGCGCGCCGTTGCATCTCATACCTGACCATCGAGCACGCCGGCCCGATTCCTGAGAGCCTGCGGCCGCTGATGGGCAACAGGATCTACGGGTGCGACGACTGCCAGCTTGCCTGCCCCTGGAACAAGTACGCCGTGCGCAGCGAGCTGCCGGATTTCGACGCCCGCGAGGGTTACGCCGAGGCCTCGCTGCTCGCCCTGTGGACCTGGTCCGAAGAGGAGTTCCTGCGCCGCACGGAGGGCAGCCCCATCCGCCGCATCGGCTGGGAGCGTTGGCGCCGCAACCTCGCGGTGGCGATGGGCAACGCACTGCGCGCCGGTGCCGGCGAGCCTATGGCAGATGCGCTGCGCCGGGCGCGCGAGGCCGCCAGCGCACTGGTGCGTGACCATATCGACTGGGCGCTGTCCGCTGCAGGGGATGGCGGGCGGTCGTAGTTTCCACAATCAGCGACTCAGTCCGCGACTGCACCATGGGACCTGCATCGCGGCCTTCCGCCCAGCGGTACCGTACTCTTGGCCTTTTGGCGGTGCCTCACAAGGAGACTCTATGCAACGCAGAACCATCGTCTCAACGATCCTGGCCACGGCCGCCCTCGGCGCAGCTGGTGTTGCATGGGCGCAGGCCTATCCCACCAAGCCGGTGCGCATGATCGTCCCCTTCGCCGCCGGGGGCACCACGGACATCATCGCCCGCGTGGTCGCCGAGCGCATTCACACTGCCCTGGGCCAACCCCTCATCGTGGAGAACAAAGGCGGCGCTGGCGGTTCCATTGGTGCCATCGAGCTCATCAAGGCCGCCCCGGACGGCTACACGCTGGGCATGGCCACCGTGTCCACCACCGCATCGAACCCGGCGATCAACAAGAAGATCGGCTACGACCCGGTGGCCGACTTCACGCCCATCATCAACATCGCGGCCACGCCCAACGTCATCGCCGTGCATCCGTCTTTCCCCGCCAAGGACTACAAGTCCTTCCTGGCGGAGGTGAAGAGCAAGCCCGGCAAGTACTCGTTCGCCAGCTCGGGGACCGGCGGTATCGGCCACATGCAGATGGAGCTGTTCAAGAGCCTGTCGAACACCTTCATCACGCACATCCCGTACCGCGGCGCCGGTCCCGCGCTCAACGACGCCGTGTCGGGCCAAGTGCCCATCATCTTCGACAACCTGCCCTCCGCGCTGCCTTTCATCAAGGACGGCCGGCTGATCCCCATCGTCGTGGCCGCGCCCCAGCGGCTTGCGGTGCTGCCCAATGTGCCGACGTTCAAGGAGGTCGGCCTGGAGCCCGTGAATCGCATGGCCTACTACGGCGTGCTGGGCCCCAGGGGCCTGCCGCAGGACATCGTGAACAAGGTGGCCGCCGCGGTGAAGAAGACGGCCGAGGACCCGGCGGTGCGCAAGCGCATCGACGACACCGGCTCGCTGCTGGTGCTCAACACGCCCGAGCAGTTTGCCCAGCAGATCAAGGCCGAGTTCGACGTCTACAAGCAAGTGGTCGAAAAGCAGAAGCTCACGCTCGACTGACGCTGCTCCGGCCGACAATGCAGGGAGCCCCCGCGGCTCCCTTTTTCATGCCCGCATGAACCTGCCCGCCGACAGCCAAGACGCCATCGACCGCTTCATCGACGCCTTGTGGATCGAGGAAGGCCTGTCGGCGAACACGCTCGCCGCGTATCGCCGCGACCTCACCCTGTATGCCGCGTGGCTGCGCAGCGAGCACGGCCGTTCGCTCGACCAGAGCACCGAGGTGGACCTGAGCGCCTACACCGTCGCCCGCCATGCCGGCACCAAGGCGACCACCGCCAACCGGCGGCTTACCGTGTTCAAGCGCTACTTCCGCTGGGCCGTGCGTGAGCGCCTTCTCCTGGCTGACCCCACTTTGCGGCTCCAGGCGGCGAGGCAGCCTGTGCGAGTCCCCAAGACGCTCACCGAGGCGCAGGTGGAGGCCCTGCTCGCCGCGCCGGATGTGTCCACGCCGCTCGGGCTGCGAGATCGCGCCATGCTCGAGCTGTTGTATGCGAGCGGCCTGCGCGTGAGCGAACTGGTGGGGCTGAAGACGGTGCACGTGAGCCTGGCTGAAGGGGCGCTGCGGGCCACCGGCAAGGGCGCGCGCGAGCGGCTCGTGCCCTTCGGTGAAGAGGCGCACGGCTGGCTCGAGCGCTATCTGGCCGGGGCGCGCGGGTCGATCCTGGGCGGGCAGGTGAGCGATGCCTTGTTCGTGACTGCGCGCGGCGGCCCGATGAGCCGGCAGATGTTCTGGAAACTCATCAAGCAGCACGCGCTGCGCGGCGGCGTTCATGTGCCGCTGTCGCCACACACTCTGCGACACGCCTTTGCCACCCACCTGCTGAACCATGGCGCCGATTTGCGGGCTGTGCAGATGCTGTTGGGCCATGCCGACATCTCTACCACCACCATCTACACCCACGTCGCTCGCGAGCGGTTGAGGCAATTGCATGCCGCGCATCACCCTCGTGGATAGGGGCGAGCGTGTAAGCCGGACGGCGTTGTTGTTGGGGCGCGCACCTTCTGAGCGCCCCCAGGGCCGGGCTGCGCCCAGCCCGCCCCCGCGAGGGACAAGGAAACTTGGGGCGGCCCGGCGTTTCCTTGAGAGGGGATGGCTCACAATGCCCGCCGCCCAGGCCGCCCCCACGTACCGTGTCGATCCTCGTTCCATGAAGCTCATTTACATCGTTCTTGCCACGCTATCGGGCGGTCTGCTTTCGGTCCTCGTCGCCGCCACCCTCACCGTCGGCATCCTCTCGCGCGTCGTGCGCGATCTCGTCAGCCTGTCTGCCGGGGTGTTGTTGGGCACCGCCCTGCTCAACGTGCTGCCCGAGGCGTTCGAGGGCGATGCCGAGCCGCAGGCCTTGTTCGCCACGCTGTTGGGCGGCCTGCTGTTCTTCTTCCTGCTCGAAAAGGCGGAGCTGTACCGGCACCAGCATCACCATGAAGGCGATGCGCACAACCACCATCACGGCTTCGATCGCCGGCAGGCTGGCCGCGGCGGCCTGCTCGTACTTCTGGGCGACAGCATCCACAACTTCTGCGACGGCGTGATCATCGCCGCGGCGTTCCTGGCCGACGTGCAAGTGGGCGTCATCACGGCCCTGGCCGTCGTGGCGCACGAGATCCCGCAGGAGGTCGGCGACTACATCGTGCTCCTCAACGCAGGTCTGTCGCGGCGCCGGGCGCTGTTCTACAACGCGCTGTCCGGCCTGGCTTCGGTGCTGGGTGGTGTCCTGGGCTACTTCGTCGTGGGGGCGTGGCAGCCGCTCTTCCCCTACCTGCTGGTCATTGCCGCCAGCAGTTTCATCTACGTGGCCGTTGCCGACCTCATCCCTCAGTTGCAGCACCGGCTCTCGGGGCGCGACACGATGCTGCAGTTGCTCTGGCTGACCGCCGGGCTGGCCTTGATCGTACTGGCGGCAAGCATGCTCCACGAGCATCACTGAGCGTTGCAAGTGCTCGCCGTAGCCCGAGTACGGCTGTGCTTTGCACCTTGATAAGGCGCCTTCCGGCGCGCTGCTCGGGTTGGCGACCGGTTAGCGAACCACCAGCACTGGGATCTTGCTGTGGGTCAGGACCTTCTGCGTCTCGCTGCCCAACAGCAGTGCCGTCACCCCGCGTCGGCCGTGTGAGGCCATGACGAGCAGGTCGCATTCCATGCGCTGCGCGTATTCGATGATGGCTTCCCAAGGGTGCAGGGCCTCCACGGTGTGCGCTTCACACGAGACGCCGGTCTTCTCGCAGGCCTCGCGCACCCCCTGGATGCGCCGCGAGGCGATCCGCTCCTGGGCCTCGAAGAACTCCTGGGGCGGTGTCGGCTGCATCTCCGAGACGGCGCTGTAAGGGAAGGGCTCCTTCACGCTGATGGTGTACAGCCTGGCGCCGAGGGAATCCGCCAGTCGGATGGCGACATCCACCGCCTTGGCAGTGATATCGGAACCATCGGTGGGCACGAGTATGCGCGTGAACATCGGTCACCTCCTTCGGAAGTCCGGGCGTTGGAACCGCCCCACCGGCGTAATGTTCCATGCGGCTGTCCTCCGGCACTTGCGTGTCGTCAAGCAACCCCGCGTCAGCGCATCAACCGCGCGCCACCGGCCTGTTTGGGTCGGCCGACCACTCGCTCCAGGAACCCGGGTAGAGCACTGATCGGCCCAGGCCGGCCGCCTCCATGGCCAGGAGGTTGTGGCAGGCGGTGACGCCGGAGCCGCACTGGTGCACGATGTCCTCGGCGCGGTGCCCGGCCACGAGCGCTTCGAACTCGGCGCGCAGGTGGGTGGCCGGCTTGAAGCGGCCGTCGGGCTGAAGGTTGTCCTTGAAGAAGCGGTTCCGGGCTCCCGGGATGTGCCCGGCTTGGGCGTCCAGCGGCTCCACCTCGCCGCGATAGCGTTCGGGGGCGCGCGCATCGAGCAGGCGCAGGCGTTCGAGGTCGGCTGACAGGGACGCGGCGTCGATCGTGTTGCGCAGCGGTTCGCTCAAGGGATAGGCCGGACCGCCGGGCACGACCGGTCGCCGCCGGTCCACCTCGCCACCGGCAGCCACCCAGGCCTGCCAGCCGCCGTCGAGCACGGCCACAGCGCGGTGGCCCAGCCAGCCGAGCATCCACCAGGCCCGCGCGGCCATGGCACCCTGCTGCCGGTCCAGCACCACGACGTGCGTGTCGGGTCCGATGCCCAGCGTGCCTATCGTCGCCGCGAACACTTCGCGCTGGGGCAGCGGGTGCCGGCCGTTCGAGCCGGTCTTGGGGCCCGACAGATCCCGGTCGAGGTGCAGATAGTGCGAACCGGGGACATGGCCTTCCCGCCATGCGCGTTCGCCCGCGTCGGTGTCTGCGAGGTCGAAGCTGGTGTCCAGCACGACAAGCGCGTTCTCGGCTCGCAGGGCGCGCTGCAGTTGCTCGGCGGAGATGAGGGTCGTGAAGTTCATGGGCGTACGGTCCCTTGTGGCTCGGGGGCAGGAGTGCTGCGGACGGCGGGCGCGGCACGGCCGCGCAGCAGGGTGGCCCACACGCCGGCACCGACGATGAGCAGCATGCCGGCCACGGCCGCCGAGGTGATGCGGTCATCGAACAGCACCACGCCGTAGAGGAAGGAGAAGGCGATGCCCAGGTACTGCAGGCTGGCGTTCACCAGTGCGCGACCTTTGGCGTAGGCGCGCGTCATCAGCAGTTGGGCCATGGTCGCCAGCACGCCCACGGCCAGCAACAACGCAAAACTGCGCCACGTGTGAGCATGCCAATGTTCCAGGGTTGTGGTCATCACGGCCCCGCCCAGGACGCCGCCCACGGAAAAATAGAAGACCACCCGGCTTTCTGGCTCACCGCAGCGGCCCAGCGCGGCCACCTGCAGGTAGGCGGCCGCCGACACGATGCCCGACAGCAGGCCCACGAGGCCATACCACAGCTGCCCGTCGGCAATGGTGGGCTGCAGGATGAGCGCCACGCCCGTGAAGCCCAGCAGGATCGCAGCGGCCACCCGGCTGTCCACCGGCTGCGTGCCGAACAGCAACGCCCCGCCGATGAGCAACGCCGCCATCCACACCGACGACGAGTAATTCAGCGTCATCGCGGTGGCCAGCGGAAGGTGAGCGATGGCATAGAACCACAAGCCCAGCGCCGTGACCCCGGTGAGGCTGCGCCAGAAATGCGCAGCCGGCACGGCGGTGCGCAGAGAGCTGCCCTGCCAGCGGCTCATCAGTCCGATTGCCAGAGCACCGATCAGTCCACGGTAGAACACGATCTCGCCCGTGGCGTAATGCCCTGAGGCCAGCTTCACGCACACCCCCATGGTGGCAAAGAGCAGGCAGGCGAGGACCATCAAGGCGGCGGCGGACATGGGGCGCGATTGTGCCTGCCACCCGCCACCGCGGGTGGCTCATGCCGCCGTGTCACCTGTGGAGAGCTTCGTGGCTCAGCCCGCCATGTTCATGACGCGCCGATACCACTCATGGAAGTGCTGCATGCCGTCTTCCATGGGGCTTTGGTACGGTCCCACCTCGTCGTCGCCGCGCTCCATCAGGGCCTTGCGACCCGCATCCATGCGAATGGCGATCTCGTCGTCCTCGACGCAGGTCTCCCAGTACGCCGCCTGCTGGGCTTCGACGAACTCGCGCTCGAAGGCGACGATCTCCTCGGGGTAGTAGAACTCGACCATGTTCACCGTCTTCTGCGTGCCCTTCGGGAACACGGTGGAGATGACGAGCACGTGCGGGTACCACTCCACCATGACGTTCGGGTAGTAGGTCAGCCAGATCGCGCCGTGCCGCGGTACTTCGCCACTGCGGTAGTTCATCACCGCATCGCGCCAGCGCCGGTACACCGGCGAGCCGGCCTTGCTCAGCGCATCGTGTATGCCCACCGTCTGCACCGAGTAGTGGTCGCCGAACTCCCAACGCAGGTCGGAGCAGGTGACGAACTGCCCAAGCCCTGGGTGGAACGGGCCGACGTGGTAGTCCTCCAGGTAGATCTCGATGAAGGTCTTCCAGTTGTAGTCGCACTCGTGCACCTGGACCTTGTCCAGCACGTAGCCGCTGAAGTCGAGGTCGAGCTTCGGGCCCAGCCGGGCGAGATCGGCGGCGATATCGCGGCCGTTGTCCTCGAAGAGCAAGCCGTTCCACTGGCGAAGCGGGTAGTTCTTCAGGTTGAGGCAGGGGTCTGTCGCGAAGTGGGGTGCGCCGATCAGCTGGCCCTTCAGGTCATAGGTCCACCTGTGCAGCGGGCACACAATGTTGCTGGTCGTGTTGCCGCGGCCCCGCAGCATGATGGCCTGGCGATGGCGGCACACGTTCGACACCAGCTCCACGCCGGCAGGCGTGCGCACCAGCGCTCGTCCTTCGCCTTCCTGTGGCAGTGCGTAGTAGTCGCCTACCTCGGGCACCCACAGCTCGTGCCCGACGTAGCGCGGGCCGCGCTCGAAGATGAGCTCCTTCTCGCGACGCAGCAGGGCGTCGTCGAAATAGGTGGTCACCGAAAGCTGCGATTGGCTTCGCTCGAGCGCATCAAGCGCGATGCTCAGGTCGGACATGATCCCCAGGATCTCCAAAAACCAATGTCAAACCGCCCCGCGAGGCGCCAACGGCCCCGTGCCGCTGCCTCGGGGAACTGGAAACGATGGAAAACGATGGAAAGTCAGTCAAGGAGCTCGCCGTGGGCGAGGGGTTCCCCAAGTGGGCCGGGGATTGTATCCGGGGGTTCTTTCCTTGCTATCCGGGGGGTGGGCGGTGGATTTAGAACCGCGATGTCCCCTTGGGGGCTGTGCGTCCGGGACCGACTCATACAATGGCAGTTTCATCTCGCGAAAGATGCTCGACACTCCGCCCCCACCTGCCGGCGCGCAGGCTGAACCCGCCTCCTACGAGGATGCCCTGGCCGAGCTGGAGCGCCTGGTGGGTGCCATGGAGAACGGCCAGCTGCCACTGGACCAGCTTCTCCAAGGCTACCGCCGTGGTGCGCAGTTGCTTCAGTTCTGCCGCGCACGGCTGGAAGCCGTGGAACAGCAGGTCAAGGTGCTCGAAGAGGGGCAGCTGAAGCCCTGGATGCCGACATGAAGCGTGACGAATTCGAGACCTGGGTGCGCCAGGAACTAGAGGCTGTCGAGGCGGCGCTGGAACACTGGGTGCCGGCCGGAGCGCCGGCCGGCCTGGGCTTGGCCATGCGCTACGGAGTGCTCGATGGGGGCAAGCGCCTACGCCCTCTGCTGGTCCTGGCCGCTGCCCAGGCCGTCGGTGGTCTGCGCGAGGCGGCTCTGCGCGCCGCCTGTGCGGTGGAGCTGATCCACGCGTACTCGCTGGTGCACGACGACATGCCCTGCATGGACAACGACGTCTTGCGGCGCGGCAAGCCCACGGTCCATGTGCAGTACGGCGAGGCCCAGGCCATGCTGGCCGGCGATGCCATGCAGGCTCTCGCGTTTGAGGTGCTCACGCCCACGTCAGGGGACAGCGCGGCGAGCCCAGGATCCTCCGAAGGTGTCCCGCCTGCGCTGCAGGCTCAGCTGTGCGGCCTGCTCGCCCGGGCTGCAGGCCACGCTGGCATGGCGGGCGGTCAGGCCATCGATCTGGCCAGCATCGGCCTGCAACTGGACGAGCGCACGCTGCGCGACATGCACCATCGCAAGACAGGTGCCCTGCTGCAGGCCAGCGTGCTCATGGGGGCGGCGTGCGGGCGCACCACGCCCGCGCAATGGGAGGCGCTGGCCGATTTCGGCGATGCCCTCGGCCTGGCTTTCCAGGTGATCGACGACATCCTCGATGTGACGCAGGCCTCCGAGACCTTGGGCAAGACTGCGGGCAAGGACATGCACCACAACAAGCCGACCTACGTGAGTGTGCTGGGGCTGGAGGAGGCACGCCACCATGCTGCAAAGTTGCGCGACAAGGCCCAGGCTGCGCTCGCACGCGGCGGGCTGCCCGATGCGGCATGGCTGAGCGTGCTGGCCGACAAAGTCGTCGAACGAGACAACTGAAGCCTCTCGCGATGAACACCCATCTCCTGCTTCAATCGATCCACGCCCCGGCCGACCTGCGTCGCCTGTCGCGGCCCGAGCTCAAGCAGCTTGCCAACGAGCTGCGTGAATTCGTGCTGCAAAGCGTGTCGCAGACGGGCGGGCACTTGTCGTCCAACCTGGGTACGGTGGAACTCACCATCGCGCTGCACTACGTCTTCGATACGCCGAACGATCGGCTCGTGTGGGACGTGGGTCACCAGACCTACCCGCACAAGATCCTCACCGGCCGGCGCGAACGCATGCAGACCCTGCGGCAGCTGGGGGGCATCAGCGGCTTCCCGCGCCGCGACGAGAGCGAGTACGACACTTTCGGCACCGCGCATTCGTCCACCTCCATCTCGGCGGCGCTCGGCATGGCCGTCGCGGCCAAGATCAAGGGCGACAAGCGCAAGGCCGTGGCGATCATCGGCGATGGCGCCATGACCGCCGGCATGGCATTCGAGGCGCTGAACAACGCAGGCATGCCCCACGCTTGCGGCCAGCCCGACATGCTCGTCGTGCTCAACGACAACGATATGTCGATTTCGCCGCCGGTGGGGGCGCTCAACCGCTACCTCGCAAGGCTGATGAGCGGCAAGTTCTACGCGGCGGCGCGAGAGGGCGCCAAGCAGGTGCTCAAGAATGCTCCGCCGCTCTTCGAACTGGCCCGGCGCCTGGAGGAGCATGCCAAGGGCATGGTTGTGCCCGGCACGATCTTCGAGGAGTTCGGCTTCAACTACGTGGGCCCCATCGACGGCCACGACCTCGATTCGCTCATCCCCACGCTGGAGAACCTGCGCGACAAGCCGGGTGCCCAGTTCCTGCACGTCGTGACCAAGAAAGGCTACGGCTACAAGCTGGCCGAGGCCGACCCGGTCAACTACCACGGCCCGGGCAAGTTCGATCTGAAGGTGGGCCTGCAAAAGCCTGCGAAGCCGCCCAAGCCGACGTTCACCCAGGTGTTCGGCCAGTGGCTGTGCGACATGGCCGAGAAGGATAAGCGCCTCGTCGGCATCACGCCGGCCATGCGCGAGGGCTCGGGCATGGTCGAGTTCGAGCGGCGATTCCCGGCGCGCTACCACGACGTGGGTATCGCCGAGCAGCACGCGGTCACGTTCGCTGCGGGCCTAGCCTGCGAAGGCCTGAAGCCGGTGGTCGCGATCTACTCGACCTTCCTGCAGAGGGCCTACGACCAGTTGATCCACGACGTGGCGCTGCAGAACCTGCCCGTGCTGTTTGCGCTCGACCGTGCCGGCTTGGTCGGTGCCGACGGTGCGACGCACGCGGGTGCCTACGACATCGCGTTCCTGCGCTGCATCCCGAACATGAGTGTGCTCACGCCGGCGGACGAGAACGAATGCCGGCAGTTGCTGTACACCGGTTTCCTGCAGGACCACCCCGTGGCGGTGCGCTATCCGCGGGGCAGCGGCGTTGGCGCCGAGGCCCAGGCGGAGATGGCAGCCATCCCGTTCGGCAAGGGCGAGATCCGGCGCCAGGCGGCGCGGCTCGTGGGGCCAGGCGGCAAGCGTGTAGCGATCCTCGCGTTCGGTACCTTGCTCTACCCCGCGTTGGAGGCAGCCGAGCGGCTTGATGCCACTGTCGCCAACATGCGCTTTGTCAAGCCGCTGGACGTCGCGCTCGCCGTGGAACTTGCCCGCACGCACGATGCCATCGTCACGGTGGAAGAGGGCTGCACGATGGGCGGGGCCGGCAGTGCCGTGATGGAGGTGCTGCACGAGTCGGGCCTGACGACCCCCGTGCTGGCCCTGGGTCTGCCCGACGAATTCGTCGAGCATGGCGATCCGGTCAAGCTGCTGGCGCGGTGTGGCCTCGATGCGGCGGGTATCGAGCAATCGGTCCTCAAGCGCTTCGGGGGGCGTCCCGCGCTCGTGCGGCCTGCGGTCAACCTCTGAAGAAGGTGTTAACGAATCCGACATGCAAGCGCGATTCACTCCCACCTTCTGAAGCTGCACCACGCCGCTCGACGGTTTGATGACGTGCTTGCAGGCCACGAGGGCAGGAAGGCATGCGCCAACGGTGGCGCGGCGCGCGGTCTGGCCACGAACATCACATGAGTAACCTGAAAGAAGCGCTGCACATCCCCGATACGCAAAGCGAGCGTGATGGGCGCCATCTCGCCATCCAGCGTGTGGGCGTCAAGGATGTGCGTTATCCCCTGGAACTGCGCCTGGGCGCTGCCGTGCTGCCCACGGTGGCCCAATGGGATCTCGACGTGGCCTTGCCCGCCGACCAGAAGGGCACGCACATGTCGCGCTTCGTGGGCTGGCTCAACGACCTGGCCTCGCCGCTCGACGCCGCCGCCTTGCGCGGCGGGCTGGGCATCATGCTGGATCGGCTGCATGCCGCGGAAGGACGCATCGAGGCGCGCTTTCCTTTCTTCCTGCGTAAGCGTGCGCCGGTGTCAGGAGTCGAGAGCCTGCTGGAGTACCAGGGTCGCTGGATCGCCGAGTCGCGCGCCGGCCAGACGGTTGTGTGGTCGGAGGTCGTCGTCCCCGTGAAGTCCCTGTGTCCCTGCTCCAAGGAGATCTCCGACTACGGCGCGCACAACCAGCGTTCGCACGTGACCTTGCGCGTGGAACTGCTGCAGGACATCGAGTGGGGTGAGTTGGTGCGTTTCGCCGAGGACAGCGCCTCCAGCGAGATCTGGCCGATGCTCAAGCGCTCCGACGAGAAGTGGGTGACGGAGCGCGCCTACGAGAACCCCAAGTTTGTCGAGGACCTCGTGCGCGACGTGGCGCTGCGTCTCAATGCCGATGCGCGGGTGGGGCGTTACCGGGTGGAGGTGGAGAACTTCGAGTCCATCCACGCACACTCGGCCTACGCCTGCATCGAGCGGTAGGGCAGGAGGGCTTGCCGCTCGCGGCTCCCTGAAGGAGCCGGTCACACAAGGATGAAGGCGCCGAAGCCGTCTTCATCCCTGGTCATTTAGACGGCGGTGACGGGGATCTTGCCGATCTTCGCCTGCCACTCCTTGGGTCCCGTTTGGTGCACCGAGATGCCCTGCGCATCGACGGCCACGGTGACCGGCATGTCTTTCACCTCGAACTCGTAAATGGCTTCCATGCCGAGATCGGCGAAGCCCACCACCTTGGCCGCCTTGATGGCCTTGGCGACGAGGTAGGCCGCGCCGCCCACGGCCATCAGATAGGCGCTCTTGTGCTTCTTGATGGCCTCGATGGCAACCGGCCCGCGTTCGGCCTTGCCGATCATGGCGATCAGGCCGGTCTGCGCGAGCATCATCTCGGTGAATGCGTCCATGCGAGTGGCCGTGGTTGGGCCGGCCGGGCCCACCACCTCCTCGCGCACGGGATCGACTGGGCCAACGTAGTAGATGACGCGGTCGCGAAAGTCGACCGGCAAGGGTTCGCCGCGTCCCAGCATGTCCTGGATGCGCTTGTGCGCGGCGTCGCGGCCGGTGAGCATCTTGCCGTTGAGCAGCAGCGTATCACCGGGCTTCCAGCTCGCGACCTCTTGCTGGGTGAGCGTGTCGAGGTCGATGCGCCGGCTCTTGTTGTAGTCGGGTGCCCAGTGGACGTCGGGCCACAGGTCCAGGCTGGGCGGCTCGAGGTAGGCGGGGCCGGAGCCGTCGAGGACGAAGTGCGCGTGGCGCGTGGCTGCGCAGTTGGGGATCATCGCCACGGGCTTGCTCGCTGCGTGGGTCGGATACGTGGCGATCTTGACGTCGAGCACCGTGGTGAGGCCGCCCAGTCCCTGCGCACCGATGCCCAGCGCATTGATCTTGTCGCACAGCTCGATGCGCAGCTCCTCCAGCTTGTTGCGCGGGCCGCGCTGCCTGAGCTCGTACATGTCGATGTCCTGCATCAGGCTCTCCTTGGCCAGGAGCATCGCCTTCTCGGCTGTGCCGCCGATGCCGATGCCTAGCATGCCGGGCGGACACCAGCCGGCGCCCATTGTGGGTACCGTCTTCAGCACCCAATCGACCAGGTTGTCGTTGGGGTTCATCATCACGAACTTGCTCTTGTTTTCGCTGCCACCGCCCTTGGCGGCCACCTGTACATCGACCGTACTGCCGGGCACCAGCGAGACATGCACCACTGCCGGCGTGTTGTCGCGCGTGTTCTGGCGCTCAAACTGCGGATCGCCTACCACGCTCGCGCGCAGCTTGTTCTCGGGGTGGTTGTAGCCGCGGCGCACGCCCTCGTTCACGGCCTCCTCGATACCGGCCGGGAAGCCCTCGAACCGCACATCCATTCCGACCTTGAGGAACACATTGACGATGCCGGTGTCCTGGCAGATCGGGCGCCGGCCCTCGGCGCACATCCGCGAGTTCGTCAGGATCTGCGCGATCGCATCCTTGGCAGCCGGGCTTTGTTCGGCCTCGTAGGCGCGGGAGAGATGGGCGATGTAGTCCGCCGGGTGGTAGTAGCTGATGTACTGCAGGGCGGCGGCGACGCTGTCGACGAGGTCGGCGTAGCGGATGGTGGTCATGACGGGTGCGCGTAGGGAAGGACAGGCGGCATTATCCCGTCCGCCCCAAGGAGGCAGCACGGGTACCGGCCATGCGATCAGCGCATGTTGTGCTGTGCCTGGCTCATGAACCGGTCGGCCAGCGCGATGGACAGTGCCGAGAACAGGAAGACCGCGTGGATCACCGTCTGCCACATCAGCGTGTGTTCCGTGTAGTTCGCGGCGTTGATGAAGCTCTTGAGCAGATGGATCGAGCTGATGCCGATGATGGCCGTTGCGAGCTTGACCTTGAGCACGGAAGCGTTCACATGGCTCAGCCACTCAGGCTGGTCGGGGTGGCCTTCGAGCCGCAGCCGGGAAACGAAGGTTTCGTAGCCGCCGACGATGACCATGATGAGAAGGTTCGAGATCATCACCACGTCGATGAGGGCCAGCACCACGAGCATGATGATCGTCTCGTTCAGCCCGGTGACGTTTACCGTGGAGGTGTAGCCGATGCTGGTGACGAGCATCTGGAGAGCCGCCTTGCTGCCGAACACCGCCTCGACGAGGTGCAGCAGTTCGACCCAGAAGTGATAGACGTATACCCCTTGCGCGAGGATGAGGCCGAGGTACAGCGGCAGCTGCAGCCAGCGGCTCATGAAGATCAGGTTGGGCAAGGGTCGAAGCTTGGAGGTGGCAGGGTCTCGCAGGCGCTCTTGTACGTAAGCCATGAGGTACATCTGGGGATGTGAGGATCCTGAAAATTGTAGGTGGCGCGAATGGCGCGCTTGCAGCTGACGTAGAGTAAGCCGTTCGTAAGAGCGCTTCCCTAACGTGCGCCACAGGTTCCACGACGCTTTCCCAAGGAGACACGCATGTCGGAAAACGCCTCCAAGCTGTACACCCCACCTCAGGCACTCGCCCATGGGGCCCATGTGTCCGGTATGGCTGCCTACGAGGAGCTTTGCACGCAGGCTGCGGCCGACTACCCCGGCTACTGGGCGCGCCAGGCGCGCGAACTGCTGAGCTGGAGGAGGCCGTTCACCAAGGTGCTCGACAGCAGTAACGCGCCCTTCTACAAGTGGTTCGAAGACGGCGAGCTCAACGTTTCGTACAACTGCCTGGACCGCAACGTGGAAGCGGGCAAGGGCAGTAAGACGGCCATCGTCTTCGAGGCCGATGACGGCACCGTCACACGCGTCACCTACGGCGAGCTGCTGGAGCGCACTTGCCGCATGGCCAACGCGCTGAGGGCGAAGGGGGTGAAGAAGGGTGACCGGGTCGTCATCTACATGCCGATGAGCGTGGAAGGCGTGGTCGCCATGCAGGCCTGTGCGCGCATAGGCGCTACGCACTCCGTGGTGTTCGGTGGCTTCTCTGCCCAGTCGTTGCGCGATCGCATCGAAGATGCCGGTGCCGTGATGGTCATCACCGCTGACGAGCAGCAGCGCGGCGGCAAGTCGCTGCCCTTGAAGGCGATCGTGGACGAGGCGCTGGGCCTGGGAGGCTGCGACTCGGTCAAGAACGTGATCGTCTACCGGCGCACCGGCGGCACCATCGCATGGAACGCCCGCGACAGCTGGATGCATGAACTCGTCGCCGCGCAGGCCCCCACCTGCGAGCCGGAGTGGGTCGGGGCGGAGCACCCGCTCTTCCTGCTTTACACCTCCGGCTCCACCGGCAAGCCCAAGGGCGTCCAGCACAGCACCGGTGGCTACCTGCTCATGGCCGCGCTCACGACGAAGTGGACCTTCGACCTGAAGGACGAGGATGTCTTCTGGTGCACGGCCGACATCGGCTGGGTTACGGGCCACACTTACATCACCTATGGGCCTCTGGCCCTGGGCGGCACCGAGGTGGTGTTCGAGGGCATTCCGACCTACCCCGACGCCGGGCGTTTCTGGAAGATGATCCAGGACCACAAGGTCACGGTGTTCTACACGGCGCCCACGGCTATCCGCTCGCTCATCAAGGCCGCCGAGACGAACGAGAAGGTTCACCCGCGCAACTACGACCTGACCAGCCTGCGCATCCTGGGCACGGTAGGTGAGCCGATCAACCCGGCCGCATGGGAGTGGTATCACCGGAACGTCGGTGGCGGGCGTTGCCCGGTGGTCGACACTTGGTGGCAGACGGAAACCGGCGCCCACATGATCACGCCACTGCCGGGCGCCACGGCCCTCGTGCCGGGCTCATGCACGCTGCCCTTCCCAGGCATCGATGCGGCGATCGTCGACGAGACCGGTGCCGATGTGCCCAATGGGCAGGGCGGCATCCTGGTCATCAGGAAGCCGTGGCCCAGCATGATCCGCACGATCTGGGGCGACCCGGAGCGCTTCAAGAAGAGCTACTACCCGCCGGAGTTGCGCGGCTACTACCTCGCGGGTGACGGCGCCAGCCGCGACGCCGAGCGTGGCTATTTCACCATCACCGGCCGCATCGACGATGTGCTCAACGTGTCCGGGCACCGCATGGGCACCATGGAGATCGAGTCGGCGCTGGTCGCGCACACCGAGCTGGTGGCCGAGGCGGCGGTGGTGGGGAGGCCTGATGAAACCACCGGGGAGGCGATCTGTGCGTTCGTGGTGCTCAAGCGAGCGCGCCCCACCGGCGAGGAGGCCAAAAAGATCGCCAACGAGCTGCGAAATTGGGTGGCCAAGGAGATCGGCCCGATTGCCAAGCCCAAGGACATCCGTTTCGGCGACAACCTGCCCAAGACCCGCTCGGGCAAGATCATGCGCCGGCTGTTGCGATCCATCGCCAAGGGCGAGCAGATCACCCAGGACACGTCCACGCTGGAGAATCCTGCAATCCTGGATCAGCTCGCGCAGACGAACTGAAGCCCACGGCCCGCGACCTTGCCGGGCGGCCGAAGCGAAAACGCCCCGCGTCGCGGGGCGTTTTCTTATGGGTCTCGAAAGAAGGGGTCTTACTTCTGCGACAGGATCCACTGCACGAGTTGCTTCGCCTCTGCCTCGGTGACCTGCGGGTTGGCAGGCATCGGCACCGCGCCCCACACGCCGGCGCCGCCCTTGAGCACCTTTTGCGTGAGCTTGTTTACCGCGTCCTTCTGGCCGGCATACTTGGCGGCGACATCCTTGTATGCGGGGCCCACGAGCTTCTTGTCGACCGCGTGGCAGGCGAGGCAGTTCTTCTGCTGTGCGAGCTGCGGGTTCGCGTAAGCGGGTGCGGTCGCAATGGCAAGGGTGATGGCAACGAAGGAGAGGGTTTTCATGACTTGATGACGCACCGGGTGCGTAGGTCAGTGAGCTACAGTGGCGACAACGGATTGTAGGGCGCGGTCGTTGACGCGCCGGTCGCAGGGTTCAGAGGGATACGGCCATGTATTTCGTTGTGCTGGGGGTGCTGCTGCTCGTCATGAAATTGGCCGAATTCGGCCCGGTGGCCGAGTGGTCGTGGCTGGTTGTGCTGTCCCCGTTCGGGCTGGCCGTGGCTTGGTGGGCGTGGGCCGACGCCAGTGGTTTGACCAAGCGGCGCCAGATGGAAAAGATCGAGGCGAAGAAGGAGCAGCGCCGCATCGACAACCTCGACGCGCTGGGCATGGATGCCAAGGGTCGCCGCGGGCAAAGCAGCTCGGCCAAACAAGCCCGGCGGCGGTTCTGACCGCCGGGTGCCTGGCGTCAAACGAAACTGTCAATCGAACTTGTCGAGCACCGCGCCCGAGCTTGCGCTCGATGCGTTCTTGGCGAACTTTGCTAGCACTCCACGCGTGTAGCGCGGCGCCGGTTGCTTCCAAGCAGCGCGTCGGCGAGCCAGTTCGTCGTCGCTCACGTTAAGCTGCAGGGTCAGCGCGCGGGCATCGATGGTGATGGAATCCCCCTCGTGCACCAACGCGATGGTGCCGCCTTCATAAGCTTCGGGCGCGACGTGTCCCACCACCATGCCCCAGGTGCCGCCCGAAAAGCGACCGTCGGTAATGAGTCCCACGGATTCGCCGAGGCCCTGGCCAATGAGGGCACCGGTCGGG
>CBINKC010000024.1:0-36911 GCA_966251135.1 uncultured Burkholderiaceae bacterium | reverse complement strand
GTGCGGCGGTTGAACAGGTCGTAGGTGTGCCGCAGCGCGTTGCCGTTGGGCCAGGTCTCCCCGGTGAGGTTGCCTAGGGCGTCGTAGCCGTAGGTGGTCGTGCCGCCCTCGGGGTCGCGGGCGCTGGTCTTGCGGTTGAGGGCGTCGTAGGCGTACTGGGTGATGCCGCCGCCCGCGTCGGTGTGGCGCGTCAGGTTGTTGGCAGTGTCGTAGACGAAGCCGAGGCGGGTGCCGTCGGGCCGGGTGGTGCCGACCAGGCGATTGGCGCCGTCGTAGTCGTGCTCGGTGATGCGGCCGTTGGGATCGGTCTCGCGGGTCTTGTTGCCGGTGGCGTCGTAGGCGAACTGCGTGGAGCGGCCCAGGGGCTGGTCGACGCGGGTCAGCCGGTCCATGGCGTCGTAGGCCAGGGCGGTGCGGCGGCCCAGCGGGTCGACCGTCGCGGTGCGGTTGCCGTTACCGTCGAACTCGAAGCCCCAGACCTTGCCTTCGGCGTCGGTGGTGCTGATGCGGCGGCTGAGCGGATCGTAGGTGTGGCTGGTGGTGCGGCCGAGGGTGGTTTCGCTCAGCAGGTTGCCGACCGCGTCGTAGGTGTAGCGGGTGGTCTTGCCCAGCGGCTCCGTGCGGCCGGTGAGGCGGTGGGCGCCGTCGTAGCCGTAGGTGGTGGTGTGTCCGTTCCAGTCGGTCTCGGCGGTCTTGTTGCCGGCGCCGTCGTACTCGAAGCTGCGGCGACCGCCGGGGCCCTGCGGGCCGCTGAGGGCGATCGACAACGGCAGGTGGACCTTGTAGGTCCAGGTGGTGGTGCGCCCTCCTTCGTCGACCTCCGCGATCTTGTTGCCGATGGCGTCGTAGCTGCTGCGGCGCGTGCCGCCCAGCGCGTTGGTCTGACTGGTGAGGTTGTCCTGTCCGTCGTAAGTGAAGGTGGTGGCGTTGCCGTTGCCGTCGATCTGGGCGGTGATGCGGCCGCGAGCGTCGCGGGGGGTTTCGAGGCGAACACCCAGCGGATTGGTCATGGCCACGAGGTTGCCCATGGCGTCGTACTCGAAGCGGCTGGTCTTGCCGTTCGGGTCGGTGCTGCTCAGGCGGTCGCCGCCGCCCGCGTAGGTGTGCACGACGGTGCCGATGGGCAATTGCTCGGTGACGACGTTGCCGCTGCCGTCGAGCGTGTACCCGTAGCGGTTGCCGTTGCGGTCGACCTTGCTGGTGAGGATGGACTTGCGGTAGGGCTCGCTGGTTTGGATCTCGTAGGTGGTGCTGGCGCTGCGCCCACCGACGGTTTCGCTGGTGACGTTGCCGGCGACGTCGTACCCATAGGTGGTGGTGACGCCGCGGCCGTCGGTCTTGGACAGCATGAGGACGTCGTCCGTCGCCCAGGTCATGGTGGTGGTGCCGGCCGGGTCAGTGATGCTGGTGGGGTTGCCGTGCTCGTTGAAGGCGTAGCTGGTGCTGCCGCCGGGGCTCGACGAGACGCTGGAGGCGCTCCAGCCGATCGGGTCGATGGTGAAGCTGTAGGTGCCACCCAGCGGAGTGGTCATCGTCGCCACGCTGAGGTGGTCGAGTTGAACGACGAAATCGGCGCCGGAGACGGTGAACGGGTTGACGGCGTACTCGTAGGTGCTGGCGTTGCCAGTGGCGTCGCGCGCCGCGGTGAGGCGGTAGCGGTCGGCTGGCGCGGTGGCCGCTGTGGAGTAGGTAAAGCCCGTGGTGCGGCCGTTGAGGGTGTACGACGTGAGATTGCCGATGTCGTCGTGCTCGAGCGAGACGCGCGTGCCACCCGGACCTTCGACGGACTTGAGGAGGCTGGTTGGACCGTCGGCCGCCCTGCCCGGCTGGACGATGACGCGGCTGTCGTAGGTGAAGCTGAGGCTGCGGCCGTCGCTGCTGGTCACTCGGGTGAGCAGCGGGTCGGGGAAGGCGTTGTGGTTGTACTCGAAGCTGCGCCAGTTGCCGTTGCGGTCGGTGATGCGGTCGATCTTCCACTGCACTCGGCGGTTGTGGAATGTGTAGTGGTACTTCGTGCCGTCCTTGCTGAAGAAGTCCCAGCTGTTGTCGGCATGGTTCGCGACCAGCGTGCCGTGGTAGCCGCGAGCGGGGACCATGGCGCCATCGGTGCCGGGGAAGAAGCGCACGGAGCCCGAGTCGCCCGCGGCGACCATGACTTCACCGCAGCTGTTGACCTGCAAACCGAGGTCGAGGTTGTGCGTCCAGTTGGCGCCGGCGGCTGAGAGGTTGCCGGCTGCGGCGGAGGAGTACACCGCGCCGAAATCGAACGGGATGCCGCGGCCGGGGATGGACAGGCGCGGGGTGGGATAGGTCAGGATCCCGTTGCGTACGTTGACGCCCTGCACCAGGATCTGGCCGACCGGCAGCGAGTTGGAAAGCTGCAGCTTGACCTCGGCGCCGCCTTGTGCGCGGTCGGTGAGGCTGGCATCGGCCACGGCGGTGGCATCGAGGGTGAAGAGGAAGGTGCCGCTGCCGAGTTGTCCGGCATCGATTTCGACTTCATTGGCACCGCGGGCATAGGTGGTTGCGGAGACCAAGGTTTGGGGCGAGCCCATGGGCTGACCGCCGCCATCGAGCATCTGGTAGCTGATGGTGGCCCGGGCGTCTTGCGTGAGCACGAAGCTCACCAGACCTTGGCGCGCGCAGACGCGGCGGTTCACCTCATCGATGTAGCGGAAGGCGCCCATCGCGCGCATGTCGGCGATGAGCTTCTGGCGCAAGGGCAGCGTGACCTTGTCACTCTCCACCTCCGTGTAGGTCCGACCTGTGGACAGCTGCGCCTCGTATTGGTGGTTGTGGGGGTCGAACACCAACGCGCGTGGCAGCACGGCCTTGCCCGGCCCCGAACGGCTGTCACCCGCCGCGTAATCGGCCCAGGCGCCGTCGACGAAGAGGTTGAGCAACCAGCCACTGGCCCACGTCTTGTAGTCCGCGGGCTCGACCTCGTAGTTGACGTGGACGGGGAAGAGGCTCACGCCATAGGCATCAAGGTGAATGCGAGTGGAATCTCCGCCCTCGGGAACGCCCAGCGACGTGAAACCGGTGATCTTGGGACGCACGCCGAACACGGCCGCGCCGGTGCCGGAGATGGACAGCGTGTCCGAAAACTCCCGGGGACCGGAGGAGGTGTTGCGAATGCCGGTGATCAGCGCATCGGCCGTGATCGTGGCGACGTTCTTGCCCGGCACGACCCCCGCGCGCAGCTTGAATGCCATGCCGCTCACATCGGCAGAGCCGCTGTTGCTGACGCTGACCGAGCTGATGCCGCCCGATGTGGGGACCCAGTTGATATACGGCTGGTATCGAACCCTGCCTTCCGAATCGATGAAGTACGGATACTCGGAACGGTAGACGGACACGCGGAAAGGCAAGCTGTACAGATCGCCCGGGCGCACAGCGCTCAGGAGATTGCCCTCGCCGTCAAACTCGCCTCCACCCCATGACAGGAGTCCGTAGTAAGTGACGTTGGTGCTTGAGGGGAAGCAGCTGCCGTAGCCCGTGTACGTGTACTGCTTGGTGAGGCCGTTGCCGCTGACCGTCACGAGGTTGGTGCCGCCGATCTCGTTGCTCAAGATGATGCCGGCAGCAACGAGGCCGTTCGACCTGGACTTGATCGACACGGAGGGGCTGCCGCACTCCCCGAGCGCGGTGCCCGACTCGCAGGCATTCGCCGAGACCATGCCATTCCATACGGCCCCTGGCTTGAATTGACCACCGGGACCTTCGGCGGGACACGACGCGACGGAGTCGATGAAGAAGCCGACCTCGATGTTCGAGAGCGGGTTACCGAACTGGTCTTCCGTACCGATGCTCAACACGTCGGCCGTCTTGCCCGGCCAGCCCTCGCTCACCGGCTCGTCCTTGCGGCTCAGGTCAGCGAGCATGTCGGGCAGCGCCAAGGCCGAGTAAGGCTCTGGCGTATGCAACATGCCGACGTAGCTGTTCACGCTCACGTCGACATAGACCTGGCCGACCTGGGTAGGAAACTCATCGGCCGGGTTGCGCAGGATCCACACCGAGTTGACGCTCGTGGACTTCCCCAGCTCCACCGGCACGCTCGCCATGCCGATGGCGTTGGTGCTCACGGTGTAGCTGCTGTCCCCTTCGAGCTTGGCGTCCCCCGCGATGACCGAGAAGGTCACCTGGGCGCCACGCACCGGGCGGCCATGGCGGTCTTGCACCAGCACGGCCAGCGGCACCGGCAGCGACTGCCCGACCACGCCGCGCTGCCCGTCGCCAGCGCCGATCTTGGTGACTCTTTCGCCGGCCAGCGGATCGTTGAGCGCCTCCTCCGTCTGCATCGCGCTCAAGGCATCGGCAAGGAAGCCCAGGGTCCAGACTTCCGGCGCCTCGGCCGTTTCACCGCCGGCCAGGCCGCCGGACAGGAAGAAGCCAGCGCGTCCGTCCTTGAATGCCTGCCACACGGAGCCCGTCCAGGCCTCCAGGTTCAGCTTCTGTTGGGGCAGACGGACGTTGAAGCCTTGGGCCACCAGGTCGCGCACCGCCGTCTTGACCTGCTCGCTGTGGCCGGTGGCGTCCAGACTCGAAACATTGGCGCTGGTGAGATCCAGCACGGGCATGCCCTGCTCGCTCGCGAGTTGCAGGCCGCCATCGGCGGAGATCGCCTTCACGGCGAACTGGTCCTTGAATACGGTGCGCTCCAGCGAGGAGCCGGCCAGCGCCGACAGCGACAGGAAGTCCGCCGCATGGGCCCCCACGGCCTCCACCGGCCGCAACGCGGCGTCGATGCTCACACCCGTCCACTCCAGCGTGACCGGCACGCCGGCCACCAACGCCGGTCGCACGGTGGTGCCGACGAGCGTGACGGAGGGCAAGGGCCGGACCACGCCCGTATCGAGCCAGGCGGCGAGATCGCGGTCGGCGTCGTTCCACTGCCGTGCGTAGTACACACCCAGGCCGTCGAGCAGGCGCGCACCCAGGCGCTCGCTGTCTGATGACTCGGTGCTGGTCGCGCGTGGCGCATCACCGCCGATCACCACCGCGTGATAGGCCCCGGCCACGACGGTCTGCACGACCTCCTGTGTACCCCAGGGGCCGCTGAGCTCCAGGCTCAGGTGCAGGCTGGTGCCCGGTTCGACACGATCGGTGGCGGCGGCCACGACGTCACCGCCGAGCTTGAGCTGGCCTCGCAGCCCGATCAGGTACAGGGGCACGGCATCCATGCCGCCGTACAACAGCGCGACTCGATGGTCTTCGAGGCTGGCTGGGCCGTACGACAGGGTGAGGCGCGCGCTGATGGCCTCGGCAAGCGGCAACGTCGTGTCCAGCACCACCGGATCCGCGGCACGCGAGCCCTTGTGCAAGCGGATGCGCACGCTCGCCTGCTCGGTCGCCGGGAGGTCCGCACCTTCGCGCGTCACCGCCGTCACCGCGTAGGGAAGACTGTTGGGCAGGATGTCGAGCTTCAGCGCATCAATGGCCGATGTGCCCCGCTGGGCTTCCCAGCTCTCGTTCACACCCTTCGCCGTCAGTGCGTTCTGCAGCTTCTGCCGTACGAAGTCGGCAAAGGACATGGCGTTCGATCGGGCCTGGTACTCGGCGGCGAGCGCGTCAGCGCTGAGGTTCTGCGCGAAGAAGCCGCTAGCGGACGTGTAGCGCACCACCTTGTCGAACGGGTCGAGAGGAATCCAGCTCTTGCCCGACGCATCGACCAGCGCCCCGCGGTAGTTGGTGTAGGGCACATAGGCGCTCACCCAGGTGCGGGCCACCTGCACCGCCGCAATGCGGCCGGCACGCGCCACGGGCTTGTAGGCGACGCCGGCCTTGGTGAGTGCCACGGGCACGGCCGCAGCTTCCGTGGAGCGCAGGCCGATCTCCGCGGCCACTCGCTCGAGCGGCAGTTCGACCACGCCCTGCACATAGTGGGTGTTCAGCCCGGCCGCACGCAGCAGCGCGGTGAGCAGGCTGGCCTGGTCGACATCGTTGCCCGCGCCGCTGCGCAGCACGCCCATGGCGCCCTTCACTGCCCCGGCGTACCACTCGTTGCGGATGCCGTTGCGGACGAACTCGTAGATGCGCACGAAATCGTTGTTCAGGCTGCGCGCCTTGGCGATGATCTCGTCGTTGAGCGGTGCATAAGCGGCGGCGGCGCGGTCTTCGGGCTGGGGCGACACGTCGCCGGGCGTCTCGTAGCTCGGGACGATGGCCGGTGCGAGAACGGGCTGGCGCGGGGCCAGGCTCAGGCCGCCGAAGGGCACCGGCTGCGCACGCAGGATGGGCGATTCGGCCGGCGCGGTGCGCTGCTGCGCCAACAGTTCGACTGCTTCCGCGACAGCGCGCTGGATGCGGGCCGCGGTGGGTGCAGCCGCCCCGGCGGGAGGCGCCAATGCGGGATCGAGCACCGCGCGCACCGCCGAGAACGCGGCAGCCACTTCGGACTGCGCTTTCCGATGCCGCCCCACATAGGCAGCCCCGTCAGCCGACTTCGCCAGCCGATCCCCTTGGGCAGCGAACTTGACCCGGACCACTTCGGCGGCAGCTTGCCACTGATCGTAGCGAGCGACCAACGCCGGCACCGATCCAGACCCGTGCTGGTAGGCCCGAAGTGCGAGGACCAGTTCCTCCTGCGCGTGGGCCAGTTGGCGAGCCTCGGCACCACGCGAGGTATCGCGGTGGGAGCGGGCCGCGCTGCCGGCCAGCTTTTGGATGTCGTGCCCCGCACCGACGCCCCGCGACAACTGCTGCAGCACACGCTGGACAGCGGCGTCATCAGGCGCGGCCTGCACCGCTCGCGGGGCGGCGCCGAACAGCACGGCAACCGCAAGCAGGGACACCAGGTGACGGAAAACGGCGTAGGCGTTGTTCATGCTGTTGCAGGCACTGCCGCCCTCCCCCTCGGAAGCCGCAGCGCATCGAATCGGTATCGGATGGGTATCAGGGTGTCGGAACGAACGGCGTGTACGTGATGTGCATCGTGGCGCTCCACTTGCGCGCCACGACGGAGCCTTCGAGCCTGCCGCTGCTGGTGCACACGCAGGCGTTGGGCGCGAGCAGGCTGCCCCACACGGTGAGGTCGTTGAACTTCACGGTCTCGGCATCGTGCGCGTTGAAGAGCACCCTGCCCTTCCATGGCTGCAGCGCGGCGGTATCGATGCCGAAACTCAGGCGCCGCAGCGTGTCGGCCGTCAGATTGATGACCACGTGAGCATCGGCGCGGATGTGGGTGAGCGCCAGGGTCTGCGCAGCGGCGACGTCGGCAGCGGTGAGCGCGAAGACTTCCACTGCGGCGTCGGTGCCGGTGAGTGCCAGCACGCCCGCGCCACGGGTGACCTGCCCGGTGAGAGGCGCATCGCGCCACTGCTCCGACATCACGCCGAGATGGACGCGCTCGGTGTTGAAGTCCACCGGCAGACTCATCACCTTGCGCAGGTCGAGGCTGGCCGGCACGCTCGCAGCCTTGGTACCCAGGTACACGCCATGACCGGCCGAGGCACCGGACCACAGCGCGCCACTCGTGAACGAACTGATGTTGCCGCGCACCACGAGCGCCGCCGTTTGGGGCAGATCGGGCGTACCTGCGCCGATCTCGGCCTGCGTGACCGACAAGTTGCCCCCCACCGCCAGCCGGCCACCCACTGAGGTGAGGCTGGCGGCATCCTCGAAGATGAAGGCTGAGTAGCCGGCGGCGTTACCCAGGTCGAGATCCAGTGCATGCGCGGCGAGCGGCAGCAGGGCCGTGGCAGCGGTGACCAGCAGGCGTCGCAGCGCCAGCGTCAGCACCAGCGCTGACGGCACGGAAGTCGGGGTGTGGCTCATAGGCGGCGCTCCACGGCTTCGATGGCTCGCGCGACGGCGAGCTTGGCGTCTTCTGCCGATGCGTCTGCCACGTTCTGCAGCGCAGCCTGGGCGGCGATCAACTGGCGCAGCGCATCGCTCCAGTGCTCACCTGCCACGGACATGGCCGCCAGCGTGAGCCAGCTCACCGTGCCGGGCTTGGCCGCGGCGTCGCTGCCGGCGAGGCTCAGTGCCTGCACCTTGGCGAGCGCGTCGTCGGCCAGCGACTGGGCGCTGAGCACACGCACGCCGAGCTGCTGCGACTGCAGCAAAGCGGTACTGCCGTTGACGTACACCTGGTTGACCTGGCTGGACACCAGGTAGTCGCCGTCCAGCACCGGCACGCGCAGCAGCGTGTCCATCTCGACAGTGGTGCCTGTTGCCGCGTCAGCACGCCAGCGCAGGGTGGGCAATCCACCCTCGACCGTGCTCTCGGTCGCCTGTGGCGTCATGTTCAGCACCTGCGACTGAGCCGGCAGCCTGGCGATGTGATCCAACAGCTGAGGCGCAGCACCGCCGTTGGCCACCAAGGCACGCAGGGTCACCGCGCCACCGCCCACGGGCTCGGCCACCGTCGTGCGCTCCAGGTACGACAGCGTGGCGCGGATCACACCGTCCCAGCTGCCAGGCTCGGCGCCTTGCAGACTGCCTGACAGGTCGAACGCAAACGCCATGGTGCGACCCAGGCCGTAGTTGCCCGAGACGATGCCGTGGCCGTTGTTCAGGATGGCGTGGCGCGTGCCGGTGCTGCTCAGGCGGACCGGTGTCTTCACACCCAGCGTGGCGCTCGGCAGCACGCTGCCGGTGGTGGTGATGGTGCCGGTCAACGTGGACCACTTGAGGACGAAGCTGGCGCCCGTCACCTTGTCGAGCACCGGGTTGCGCCCCACCGTCCAGCCCTCGACCAGCAACGTGTCGCCGCGGCGGACGGCCGCCTGCACCTCGCCAGCCGCGGTGGTGCCCAGCTTGAGGGCGCCGCCACCCAGCCAGTAGGTCGAGTACAGGCCGGAACGCAGCTCGCGCAGGAAGCTCGTCTCATCGGAGACGACCGTGTGAGAGACGCCCAGAGACGTGAGGTACTGGTCGAGCCAACTCGCTCGGTCGGCAGTACACAAAGCCACGGCGGCGGGATCGCTGAACGTGCGCGTGGTCGTGGCGGCGCAGTTGTCCCAGGTGTCGTCCTCGGCACGCGGGCAGCGGACGTAGACGAGCAGCTTCTTCGGCCGTGCGATCGAGGCATCGAGGCCGATGCTGCTGTTGGCCGCGGCCAGCTGGATCGTGGCCTGGCCCAGCGGGGTGGCGACGCCTTCGCTGGTGGTGGCGGTCAGCGCCACATCGAGCAGTGCGCCGGCCGTGCCCTCGGCCTGCCAGCTCCAGGCCCGCTGGTACCCTGAAGCCGCAGCGATGTCGGCCACGTCGCTGAAGGTCTTGAGCAACGCACCGGTAGCGTGATCGGTGATCGTGAGGGCGATCTGCACGCCCGCGGCCATGGCGGCGCCGGTGTTGTTCACCCGCGCATCCAGGGTCACGGTCTCGCCGATGGCCACGTGGGTCGGGCTGACGGCGAGCGAACCGCTCAAGGCCACCGGTGTCTCAATCTGGAACGCGAGGCTGAGTTCGCTTTCGTTGCCGGCCACATCGGTGGCGTGCACGAGCAGCGTATGGGTACCGCCTGCGGTCACGGGCTGGCCGCTCACGTAGGGCACGCCGTTCAGCGTGATCGACTGCGTGGCCGGATGCGGCTCCGCGATCGTGATCAGGGGCACGGCGCTATCACGATACGAGCCACCAGGCTCAACGCCGACCACCGTGATGGCCGGCGGCGTGTTGTCGATGACGATGGCACGCGTGACCACGGACGAGGTCACGCCCTGCGTGTCGGAAGCGCGTGCCTGCAGGACGAGCGGCCCATCGACCGCCGGGAGCGCAGTGGTCGAGCCGTACTCGCCAGCGCTCACGTTGAGCGGCTGCAGGGTCGACCAGCCGCTGCCGGTAGATATCTCCACCTGGGCCAGTGGCGCCTGACGGGCCGAGGCGACGACGCTGACGAGCGCCGACGAGCGGACGATGGCCCCGGTGGCGGGCGCGGTGAAGCCGACGGCCGGCGGCGTGCGCTCGGCAGCCTGCACGCGAACCCTATCGAGCAGGCTCCAAGTGCCGCCCACTTCGGCCTCAAGCCGCAGCTCGAAGCTGCCGAGCGGCCATGGACCGGCCAACGTGGCGGGTGTGATCACCGGCGTGGTGGCCACACCCGACAGCGACGCGTTCCACATGGCGAGCGTCTGGCCCGTGGCGCTGACCGCGCGCACGCGTACCGGCAACGGATCGAGCGTGACGCCGCTGTTGACCAGGCTGGAGGTGGCGCCGATCGCCTCGTCGGTGGCGAACACGTCGCCCGCGACATTCAAGGTCCCGGTGACCACAGGCACGGCAGGCGGGATGACGGCGAAGTCGGACTGCGCCGAAGCTAGGGCGGCGGCTGCAGTGCCCACGAGGATCTGGGCGCTGTAGCTGCCCGGATGGGTGGACTGCCATGCCAGGTCGATGCGCAGGTCGCCGCCTTGCAGCAGGCCCTGGATGTCGAGCGGACGCGTGGCCACAACGGTGCCGTCGGACGAGACCATGCTGAGTACGGCGGGCGCGTTCACGGACAGCACGTTGCCGCTGGCGTACCGGACCGTGGCGCTGGCGTTGACGGTGTCGCCAGTCGTGTACGCCTGCCGGTCGGTGGTCACCGATGCCTGCAGCGTCATCGCCGGATCGATGGCGAAGGCGGCGGCTCCGTCGCGCACCGGCTGGCCGCCGACCGTCATCAGTTCGGCCACCACGCGGTAGTCGGCAGCGAGCGTACTGCCCGAGGGCCAGGCATAGGCGTAGGTCTGCGGCTGGCCGTAGCGCAGGCCGGCAACTGCTCGCGGGTCGAACTTCGCGACCTCGGCGCCGTTGGCGTCCACCACGCGAGCGATCAGCGTGCCGTCGAACGGCTCGCCTGGTGCGATGAGCACCACCTTGGCTTCGACGGTCTCGCCACCGGCATAGCGCGGCTTGTCGGTCTGGACCTGGACTTCGGGCTGATCGGCGGTGGCCGTGACGAAGACTTCCCACGAAGCCTGGTTGTTGTCCTTGCTCGCTTCTTCCACTGTGTCGTGCGGATCGACGACCGCGATCACGACATAGTGGCCCGGCTGCAGCGGAGTCCACGACAGGCGCAGCGTATGGCCAGCACCTGCGGCCAGCGCGGGGAGGCTGGGCGTGTTCAGGCGGGTGATGAGACCTGCGTCGTCGACGACGATGACCGACATGGGCACTTCGGGTGCCGTGGCGCCACGGTTCTTGACGTTCAGCGTGATGGCGGTGTCTTCGCCGGCCTGCGGCGTGGACGGATAGAAGAACCCGCCTTCGATGCTCCAGTCGGGCAGCGTGTCGACGAGCCGCCGAACTTCGAGCGGCGCGGCTGGCGCACTGCCGTTGCCGGTGTCGTCTACCGCGTAGGCGCTGAACTCGCTGCTGCCCACGGGCAGCGGCACATCCGGCAGGGTGAACTGGCCGGCGGGCGACCGGAGCGCGACCTCGTACCAATAGCGTTTGAACGCGATGGTGTGCGTGCTGCTCCAGACGGCAGGGCCGTAGTAGGAGTCTGCCGAGGAGTCGACCACGCGCTCAGTGCCATCGAAACCCCGCTCAACCAGCATCGAACCATCGCGATAAGCCAGGTAGCCGTTGCCTTCCGGCGACAAGGCCGGGTCGGTGTACTCGCCGTCTGATGGCGACGTAAGGCGGGTGACCGACAAGTCATCGCGCGCCACCTTCACGATCACGCGACTGCCGCTGCTAGCTTCTCGATGGTGCAGCATGAAGGCACTGCCATCGGCCAGCCAGGAGACTGCACCGGGCCACTCGATCCCCGGCACTACGACATCGGTGAGGCTGCCTACGTCGACGAGGTGCAGCTCGCCATTGCGCACCACCGCGAGCGTCTTCGCGTCTCGCGACCAGGCAGCACTGCTGAAGCCCGGTGCGGCGACGAAACGGCTATTCAGTGTCGCCCAGTCGACGATCAGAAAGCCATCCTCTCCCGTGTCGGGATCCATGCCGGGGGCCACCAATTGGCTGCCATCGGGGGAGAAGCTCATGTCCCCCGCTTGGCTTGCGGGTCCGATCGTCGTCACGAGGTCTGCTTCGACGTCCCAGCGCTTGATCCACCAGCGCCAAGCGCCATAGCTGATCAATGCGGCCGACCGACCATCGGGCGCGAAACGGAACGTACCAATGTCCTCCCCCCGCAGGGAAGAGGCCGCCACCGGCTCGCCATCGGAAGTCTGGACCTTGCCATCGCTGCCCTCGACGAACACGAGGCGGCCATCGGCGCTCAGGTCAAAGGCGCCACCACCGCGGATGATCCGGTACTCGTCATCGGAGAGCGCCACGGCACTGCCCACCGACTGCTCGTCACGAGTAATGACCACACGACTACCCGGCTCGGCCATGCCCATGATGAGCGTGGACGGCTGATGGGTGAGCACCGGGCCCGGACTGCGCCCCGGGTAGGTAAGCACCGGTGTGGCCGGCGGCGCAATGTCCTGCGGCCGGGCATTCACTTCCTGCGAGTTCGCACCGGCATTGCCGATGGCGTCGACACCCGCCACCACGTAGTAGTAGCGCGTGCCATTGGACACGTCGGTGTCGATGTAGCTGAGCCCGGTAACACCCGTGGCAACGGTGGTGTAGGGGCCGCCGGGCTGAAGACTGCGCAGCACGACGAATGCGGCCGGCTGCGGCCCCTGCCCCAGGACCCAGGTGACCACGACCCTGCCGCCATCGGCCGGTGCATCGGCGGTGGCGGTGATCGCCGCGCCGGGGCCGCTGACGCTGATATCGACCGCGGCGAAGTTCGAGTCGGCGCCGGCATTGCCGACCCCGTCTACCGCGGTCACGGTATAGACGTAGTGACCATTCGGACGCGCCGTATCGACATAAGTGCGGGCAGCCCCGTCATTGAGGGTCGCAATCAGCGCGCCGTCGCGCTGGATCCTGAAGGCAGCCACGTCGGCATCGTCCGGCCCTGTCCAAGTCAGCAGCGCATCCGATCCGGCGGCCTGCGCCTGCAGCACGGGCGCGGCGGGCGGTGCCACGTCGCCCACCGCGGGGGTGGTCTCGGCAACCGGGCTCGTCAGTCCGAGGGTGGACACGGCCAGCACACCCACGCGCGGCCTGCCATCGGGAAGACCGGCGAAGGCGGCCGTGAGGTCGCCGGAGACGGTCAGCGCCTGCACGCGGATCTCGTTGAGCTGGGGCAGCGAGTAGCCGCCCTCTACGACGTAGACGCGCAGGCGCTCGGTGCGATACGGACGCGCGAGCTTCACGTCGACGGTGTCGCTGTTTCCTGTGTTGCTCAGCGTGGCCACAGGCACCCACACCTCCCCGTCATAGCCTTCAAGGCGATAACGGCGCGGGATCTGATAGCTCTGCCACGTGAGCGAGACGGAGTCGATCAGCTGCGGCGCGGCGAACTGCACCTCCAGCCACTGTCCGTCATAGGGCTGCGCGTAATGCGGCATCCAGCCGGTGGACGGGTTGGAGTCGATGCTTCGGGTCGGCGCGTAGCTGCCGGAGGGGTAGGTGCTCGATGCTTGTGCACTCGCGATGACAGCCACGCCGCTGCGCGGCTGGTGTTCGAGCACCGGCACATAACCTGCGAGGTCCGCCTCGGTGTTGGCCGCCCAGCTCAGGGTGACGGCGTGATCCGCCACCGCCGCCTCCAAGCCCGTGGGTGCGGCCGGGGCGAGGCCGCGCCGCACGTGCAACGCGACGACCTTGCTGGTGTTGCCCTCGGTGTCGGCGGCCACCAGCTGGAAACGGTTGTCGCCGATCTCCAGAGGTGCGGCAGCAATGCTGAAGCTGCCACTGTCATCCGACATGGCATAGGCCACCTCGATGCCGGCAGCGGTTTGCAGCGCCACGCGGCGGTTCGGCTCGGTCTGGCCGCTCACGTCCGTCGTGATATCGGCCGTCGGCGTGTACGGCTGCACGAAGGAAGGCGTGTACACGACGGCAGGCGCGTCATTGCTGGGTTGCGACTCGGTGCCGCCGGCACTGGCAGCGACCACGCGGTACGTGTAGGTCGCGTCGGGCCGGCCCGCATCGACATAGCTCGTCGCCGCCAGCGGCATGGCGGTGATGCGCGTGACGTTGCCATCGGGCTCGACACGGTCGATGTGGTAGCCCACCGCCTGGGACGACGGACTTGCCGTCCAGCTGAGCGCGACGTCGCCGCCGGTGACGCGTGCGCGCAGATCCACCGGCGCGTGCAGGTCCGTGAGGACGAGCGTGATGAAGCCGGGATTCGGGTCTGTGCGGCCGCCCTCGTCAGTGGCCACCGCGCGCACCTGGTAGCTGCCATAGGGCAGGCTCGCCGTCGACCATTCGATGGTCCACGGGGCGGCGGTGAGTGCGGGGGCCAGGTCGGTCCACTGCGCATCGGCGGGCAGCTTGTACTGGAACTGCACACGCACGATGTCGGTGTCGGGCGACTCGCCGATGAGCGCCACTGTCTGGCTCACTTTGCTGCCGTCGGCAGGCTTGACGATGGCCACATGCGGCGGACGCGTGTCGATCTTGACCTCGACCTCATTGGACGGATCGCTGACGTTGCCGGCGAGGTCCATGGCCTGAACGAAGTAGCGATGCAGGCCGTCCGCCACGGCGAGATCGTCGTACTGGGCGGGCTTGATGAGGTAGGGCACGAGGCTGCCGATCACCAAGCCCTTGGCATTGGCGAGCTGCTGGTCACGGTACAGCAGGTAGCCTTGAAGGTCGGGCTCGGTGTTGGGCGTCCAGCTGAGCGCGACGTTGTTGGTGCTAGGCACGGCCTGCAGCTGGATCGGCGCGCGCGGCGGGGTGTTCTTGACGGTGACAGTGACGCTGTCAGTGGCGATCTGGCCCGACAGATCCTCGGCCTCGAGCCTGAAGGTCACGAGGGTTCCGTCAACCAGCGACAGGCTGTTCCAGGCGGCAAGCGAATCGGCCGTGAGCGACAACGGCGAACGGCGCACCAGCTGCCACGTGGCGGGCGTGCGACCCACACCCACGAAAAGGCGGTACTCCTTGAAGTCAGCCGGCGCCATGGCGGTGCCGCGGACATCGACCAGGCCGGCGGCAAACGCGTCACGCAGCGGCGCGAAGATCTGCGCGACCGGCTCCGACAGGGTGACGACTACCCTGCCCTCGTTCGACGGCTCGCTCTCGTTGCCGGCGTGATCGATGGCCTTGACGGTGTACGCGTAGGTGCCCGCGGGGAGGCTGCGGTCGACGTAACTGGTGGTCTTGAGCAACGTGGAGTTCACGCGGCTGCCGTTGCGCAGCAGGATGTAGCCGGCTACATCGGCTTCAGACGAGGCACTCCAGCTGACATACGCATCGCGGCGATCCTTGAGCTCGGCCTTGAGACCCAGCACCTGTGCCGGAGCCGTGTTGTCGATGGTGACTTCCTGTAGCGCGGCCGATTCGTTGCCGGCCTTGTCGGTGACCGTCAGGCGCAGCACGTACGTGCCATCGGCAGGCTGCACCTGCAGCGTGGCCAACGTGGAAGCGGACACCTCGGTGGTGCCGCGAGCGATCTCGCTCCACCGCGTGGCGCTGCCCGGGCGGCCGGGAGCCAGCTCAAGGACGTGGCCCTGGAGGTTGGTGTCGGTGGCTGTGCCCTTCACCGCCGCACCAGTACGCAGGTACATCGGGGTGCCGATGGCCTCGATTTCAGCGACCGGGGGCGTGTTGTCCACCGTGAGGGGGACACTGACTACGCCAGTGAGATCGGCCTGGTCGACGGCGCTCAGGCTGAGCATGTACGGGCCATCGGCTACGGTGCGCGGATCCCATGCAAGCAGGGCATTCGACGCCGGCAGGCCGTTGGCCTCGAACAAGATGGACTGCGGTGCGGGGGGCGCGCCTTGCCCCAGCAGCAGTTGGTAGCGTGCCGGATGCAGCTCGACCACCGTGCCTTCGATGGCGTACGGCTGCTTCAGGCCACTGATGTAGGCCTGCGCGGTGGGCGCGGTCAGCGTGACGGCCGGCGGGGTGCGGTCGATGACGACGCTGAGGGTTTGCGTGGCCTCGTTTTCCGCGCGGTCGCTGGCCTTGACCTGCAGGCGGATCGGGCCTTCGGGCACGTCGTCGAGACCGGCGAGGAGCGTGCCGCCCTCGTCTTGTGCCTGCGCGATGGCGATGAACGGCGCACCGTCGACCGACAGCGACAGCGTGGCATCGGCGAACAACGGGTCAGTGGCAGATGCCGCTGCGCCGCTGCGCGCAGTGGTGACCGGGCCCTTCGGCAGGGAGAACCTGATCTGCGGAGCGGTCTTGTCGAGGGTGAAGCCCGTGCGAGCGACCTGACGGGCCGACACCTCGCCGTCGGTGAGCACCTCGGCGGTCAGCACGGCAGCGACGTCCTCATCGGGCTCGACCTGATTGGCGGCATTGCGGCCGTCCCAGATGACCGCGCCATTGCCCGCCAGAGCAGGCACGCGGGTCATGAGTGTCTTGATCTTGCTGCCATCCGTGACCCGCACGAGGTCCAGCGTGAGCTGGGCTGAGCGAGTCAGCGAGTAGAGCAGCGAGACGTTCTCGCGCCGGCCATCGCCGTTGGGCGAGAAGGGATCGGGCGCTGGGTTGAACGCGGAGATCAGCTCGATGGGCTCGCTGAGCACGATGGGGACTTCCCGCTCGCTGCTGTTGCCGGCGAGGTCGAAGGCCTTGATGGCAATACGCCCACCACCGGTGATGCCGGCGGTATTCCAGCCCGCCAGTTCGATGTGCGGAGCGTTGAACCTGCCGGTCGCCGGGAGGGCGTACGGCGCCTCCGGCGTGGCGTCAGCAAAGGCCGCTGCTTCATAACGCAGCGGATGCACATCCGACACCGTCCCCTTGATCTTGAACTCGATGGGAACCGACGCCCCGAACTTGGGACTGTCGATCGAAATCGATGGCGGCGTGTTGTCGAGTTCCAGATAGAGAACGTCGATCTTTTCGTTGCCGCAGCCATCGACGAGGGTGACGCGGAACGCGTAGCCACCGTCAGCGGCGATCTGCCCGGCGCTGGTCCTGCCGTCCCAGGGGAACAGCCGGTCGCCGTCGTTCATTGCGACATTGGTGGCCAGCGTGGCGACGGCTGGCCCGGGAGCAACTGTCCCGACCCCACTGAACGCATCGCGAACCGCCTTCACGATCTCAACCTTCACCGTGACGGCCTCAGACGCCGAAACCGTGGCGGAGACGTCGTCGAGCACGCCATCTCCATTGGGCGAGAACAAAGTGCGATCGATGACCGAGTTGGCAGCGACAGCGCCATCCACATCGACTGTCACCTGCGTGCAGGCCAGGTGGCCGCTCGGGCCGTAGGCACGCAGCCGCGAGGTGACCGCCCCGTCCAACGGACGGCGCGCGATGTTCTTGGGCCCACCATCGGCCAAACCCCAAAGCTTGGCGCTGTGCGGATGAACGAACTTGCCCGGCCGGCTCGGCCACACGATCGCCCCAGAGTTGCCGCAGGCTTCCGGCAGGGGGCCGCAGACGGCGGACGGCTGGTCGCTGGTCGTCGCGACCTGACCCAAGACCTGCGTGACCGTCGCGACCGGCCCGGCATGGACCCAATTGTTCTGCGCGTCCCGTCGCTGCAGATCCGTGTGGGCAGCGTAGGGCTCGGTAATGTCAATCGCGAACGGCAGGTAGCCTATCGTGCCCTGGTCATCGACCGTCACGCGTGAAGCGCACATCTTCTGGCCGTCGAGCGGCGAAGTGACGCGAACGGCGGGAGGCGCGTGGTTGACGAAGAGGTATGGATGCGCAACTGCGATCCATGTCCCGTTGACTTCCATCTCCACCACGAACTCATGGCGGCCCAGCGCCCACGCAGCGGTCGAGAACTGCGGCTGGAACACGACCGGCCCCGGCGGGTTGGATTGGTCGCTTTCGGCGAGCAGCTCCATGCTGCCGTCTGCACGTACCCGGTACAGGCGCTGCCCGGTAATCTGGCCGCTTGCCCTCTCGTTCTTCAGCAACACGTTGACATGGGCGATCTCGGTAACGGCGCCGTCGCACGACTCGGCTGGCTCGTGGAAGGATTCCCACTCCACTTCCGCGCTGACGACATCGACGGGGCGCACGACTACTGTCAAATGCACGTTCGACTTCAACTCGGTGCCATCATCGTTGCGCGCAACCATCTGCCAAAGCCACAGGCCGGCCCGCTCGTGCGGCAACTGCCAGCTGAAGCTGATGTCGTGGCCTCCGTCGCTCAGCTGCGAGACGCCAGCAGGCGTTTCGCCGGGCGCGCCACCACGCAGGGCCAGCGTGGTCCACTGCAGACGAGTCATCTCTTCCTCGTTCGGCACCACGAAGGGATGCGGAGGCTGATCTCGCTGGGCCACAGGCATGGGCAGGAAAGCATGGCGCAGTTCCAGGCGTCTAGCCGGCTGCGGCAGGTTGTCGCTGAACTCAAGTTGCAACGCCCGCAACTGATCTTCGGACACGGTCGGCTCAGGGCACGGCGATACCGGAATGTGGAAGACCCTGGCCTGCACACCGGTCGCAGAGAAGCTGGTAGCCCCCGCCAGGCACAGAACTTTCAGACGTTCCGGATGGGCCGGCGTCCAGAAGTGGGCGTAGCCACCCTTGAGCACCAACTCCTGTGTGCTGCGATAGGGGCTCAGCCCGAGGACCGTGTTCCCTGCGCGATCGGCCGCAGCGGCGCGCACACGCAGGCCGCTGAACAACCGTGCGGAGGAGACGCCCTGGATCGATGCCGTGGGCAGGCCTGTTTCCTGGCTCTCGGTGAACCGCGAACCTCGCAGGAAAACCTCATGGTTCCGCGGCTGTTCGCGCATGTCCTGCAGGGCGACATTCCATTCGGCTGGCGGATCACCCCAGCCATAGTCGAGCCGGACGCTTTCGTACGTTAGCAGCCGATCGTCGGACTTTGCCGAGAACGGCGCGAAGTCCACTGTCTCCGTCGGGGTCAGCATCGGGCGAAAGGTCGCCATCGCCTGCCCGTTTGCCCGCCGTAACTCCGCCGAAAACCGGTGCACGACGCTGCCGCTTCGATCACGCACCTCCGCCACATACATGCCGACGGGCATGTCGATACCGGAGCTGTCCTTGCCGTCCCACGTCACCTCGCCCGCGCCGAACGACCGCCAGGCCTGTCCCAGCGCATCACGGATCTCCAACTTGTACGGCCGCTCCGCCGACAGCGCATCGAAGCGAAGGGTGGTGGTCGGCTCCCCGTCGATCGGCGTGTAGTAGCGAAGATCGTCGGGCACGACCAAGCGGTAGTCGAAGGCGTGCTTGCTGCTCACAAGCTCCATCGACGGCGCCACGGTGTCGACTTCGAACGGGAACTCGTAGTCGAGCACGCGCAGGCTGTACTTGCCGTCCGGAGCCTGGCGGCCTTCGTCGTCGCGCCCGTCCCACTCGAACTTGAAGTCGCTGCCGATCACCGGGTGGTCGCGCTCGACCAGCCGTACACGCGTACCGTCCTCACGGCGCACTTCGAACGCCAAGTGGACAGGCTCCAGCACGCGATAGCTCAGCACCAGGGTGTCCTGCACGCCGTCGCCATTGGGCGAGATGTAGTCGTGGTTCTTGATCAGGTCGGTGATGGCCGGCGTATCGCTCCACGTCACCCGGCGCAATGCCTGGGCACGGTTGCCCGCCCGGTCGCTCACCGTCAGGCGCAGGAAGAAGCTGCCGTAGCTGGGCGGCACCCAGGTAGCCAGCGTGGTGCCGAGCTTCTGTTCGCTGCCCGGCGCGGCGACAGGACGCCACTCGGTGGGCGTGCGCGTGTCGGCGTACTCGATCTGATACCCACTGAGGTTGCGGTCCGCCGCAGTACCTTTGACGAGGATGCCGCCGACACGGGGGTCTCGCAGGGGCTGCAAGTCGGCCACGAGGTTGTGCAACGACTCGTAGGCGTACAGATGCGCGTAGCCGTTCGGCGAGTAGCAGGCGCTTTGCTCGTTTCCGGAATCGCGGTACGAGGTGAAGAAGAGCCTGCGGCCACTGGGCGAAAAACCAGAGACCGACATGTTGGCCTGATGGGGATTCGTGGCTTCGGACCACCACTTGTCGAACAGAACCCCAGTGCTGCCGGTGTCCACCTGGATGGACTTGTGGCCATCGATGTAGCGATCAGCCTCGGTGTAGCCGGACCAGCTCTTCAGAAGGGTGCGGTCGTTCGCCTCCCACAGCAACAGGTTGTCGAAATCGTCCTCATACGAGGCGGGCGAGAACAACGCCGTGGGGTTGACCGGTACAGGGGTCAGCGTGCCCAGAACAATGTTGGCTCGGTACATCGCGAAGTCGCCGGTGCGGGTCCCGCCCCCGTACCAATCGAAGCGTTCATGAGTGAAAACAAACTCATCACCTGCGCCCGACCAATCGGGCCCGCTCACCTCGTGGTGCCAGTCATCGCCCACCCCTTTCGTGGTCCGGAACCGCTTTTGCAAGTTGAAGTCGGCGTCGAACACGTCAAACTCGAAGTCGACGTCGTTGTCAGCATCGACACCCATCTCGTACAAGGTGCCGTACAGGATGAAGTGTTGCGAATCGGGCGACCATTTGACGAGCGGGCGGGCCGACGGCGGGTACATGCCATCGGGCGCAGCGATGAACTGACCCGTCTCGAAGTCGAGGATCGCCAGACCCTCGCGTGAGTTTTGCCGATCCCAATAGCGGATCAGCGCGCGGCGACGGTTCGGAGCGGCCGCCATGTCGTAGATCAGTGCCCCGCCAGGACCCTGATCGAACAGGACTGTGGTGGGACCAGTGGCCGGATCCACAGGGATGCGAAGCACCGACGCATGGGATCCGCTCTCATCACTGACACGGAGGTTCGCGATCACCGCTGAACCATCGGGCGTGACGGAGAGGTGCCCCACGCTGTCGTAGCGGTCCGCAGCTGGCGTCGATGATCCATTGGTCGCCAGCAGGCGCAGGCTCGAACCATCCCCTGCGACGGACCAGATTTCCTCGGCGTTCTGCGCGGACTCGTTCACGCGTGTGAAGGCCACGCGGTCCCCGCGGTCCGACGTAGCGAGTTGCTGGAGCGGACGGTCTCCGCCTGCCACCACGAAGGCCTGCGGAACGACAGTCGTCAGCTCTCCACCTTGCAGCGAGATGCGGATCAGCCCCTGGAGCCCCACCGGGTTGTTGTAGGCCTGTGCAAAGACGTAGACCGACTGCTCGTCCGCCGAGGTGGTCCACTCTTGCAGACCGTCAATGCGGCAACTCAGGTTGCGGTAGTACTCGGCCGGTGTGCCCGAGGCGCGAAGGATGGGCGTGCGGTTGGTGTCGAGAATCGTCGACGCCTCCGCCTGCACGCTGCCATCTGCAGCCGTGGCACGGAAGCGATACGTCCCATCTGCGGTGATGCGGCCGTCATCGTCCCGACCATCCCAGACCGCTGAGCCTTCCTGCAGCAAGTCGGCGGCAGAGCGCGGGAAGGTACGCACCACATCACCGCGCTCGTTGACCACCAGCACCTTCGCCACCGAAGCTGTACCGACACGGAAACCGAAGGTCGTCTCGTCCTTGACGCCGTCACCGTTCGGCGAGAAGTAAGGCTCGGACACGAACGCGGAGCCGCTCTGTGTCGTGAAGGAGCGCGTGGCCGCGTTGTTGTCCTCGCGGCCCTCTTCGACGGTTTGATCGGCGTCCGCCACTACCGTCAGCGAGCGCGCGGCGGTCTGCTCCGGTAGCGTGAGGGTGAAACTCACCTTGCCCACAGCCTGGGCCTCGATGAAAGGGATCGTCTGCTGACCCAGCGCGGCCCCGGAAGCATCACCATCGAACAGGCGCACCACGACGTTGCGAGCGGCCTGCTGGCCCAGGTTCTGTACGTCCACCGACACCGCCAGCGTGTCGCCGGGCTTGGGTGCACTGGGGGTGATTCCAATGCTGCCAGTCGAAACCGCCAGGTCCGGCAAGGCGCGGACCTGTACCACTCGGAAGGCGTTGTTCTCTTCGGTGGACGTCTCGGCGATCTTGTGAGCAGGATCCACCGCCACGAAGTACAGGCGGTCGGACGTGCCGACGACCTTCGGCAGCTCGATGCTCACTTCAGCGACCTCGCCCGCGCCTAGCGCCGGCAGCAGCTGCAACGGTGCGAGCAGTACGCCCCCTGCTGCCGGGTCGCCTTCGTAGAAGCCGTACTCGATATTCGTAGCGCCCTGATTGCCGATGTTGCGCACGACAGCCTTGAGCGTGAGCGGCAGGCCCTCGTTGGCCGGATCGGGCGTGGCGATGAGGTCACGGAAACTCACCGACAGATTGGGCCCTACCGACACCTGTGACGAGAAGGCCGCGTGCGCCTCGTTGTTTGAGCGGTCGAGATCCGCCAAGGTCGCCGAAGGATCGACCACCACCGCGAAATCGAGCGCGCCGGTCAGGTCGACCCGCCAGGGCAGCGAGAAGCTCTTGCTGTCGCCTGCGGCCAGTTGAACCGACAACCGATCGACCTCCCGCGTCGTGGTGCCATCGCTCACCGTGAAGACCGCCTGGAAGGGCGGCGTGTCAGCGGTGCCGTAGTTGCGCAACGTGGCCTTCAGCGCGATGTCGGCGCCTGCGTTCACGGTGGAAGCCGGCACCACGAGGTCGCCGGACAGCACCGCCGGGTCGTAGGAGGTCACTGACTCAATGGCCGTATCCGCACGGTTGTTGGTGCGGTCCGTCTCGGCCACGGCAGATTCAGGATCGACCACCACGGCCAGCAGGTGCCGCCCGGGCCGCGTAACCTCCACCGAAACACTCACGGGGACGCTGCTGCGACCGAGGAGGTTCACCACCTTCTCGTCGACCACCGTCATGTTGGCGGCGCTCGTGCCCATTAGCAGCCTGACCTTCACGCCCAGCGCGTCGGTCTGACCGATGTTCGTGAGCTGCGCCAGCACGTTGACCGTGGACGGGAGCCGGTTGACTGCCGAAGGCATGACCTGCACGTCCGGCGTGGTCACGACCAGATCCGGTTCCACCGGCGCGGGCGCCACGGCGAGCCGGGCCGTCACCACGTTATCTACCCGGGACAGCTCCGCTCCGGCCGTGTCGGGGTCAACCACGGCGGTGAGCAGATGGTTCCCGCCGTGACCGAAGGTGGACCAGGTACCGCTGACGAGAGCCGATCGCCCGGGCTGCAGCGGCGGAACAGGGAACTCGACGAGAACCGCCCCCGTGGAGGGATCCCCGTCGTAGACGCGCAGTGTCGTGGCAGGAGACGCGACCGTGCCGCTGTTCCCGACCAGGGCGGACAAGCTCACACGCTGCCCATCCCTCACGCTCGCGGGCAATACCTGGAAGGAACTGGCCGCCCAGTTGTAGGCGCTCGCGGCCGCCAGAGCATGCACCGCCAGGCCGGTGGCGTAGACGCTGCCATCCCAGCTGCCATCGACGCGTTGGGTGGCATTGAGGAAGCTGAACGCATCGAGTGCGCGCACGGCGTCGATCTGCCCAGCCGAGGCGAGCGCCAACACGGCGTTGGCGGTGTCATGCGTCGTGCTCGGGCTGTCGCCGAAACCACCATCGGTGTTCTGACGACCGGCCAGGAACCGCGCCGCACTGGCCACCTGCACCGGTGCGTCGAGCAAGGCGAGGGCACGCATCACCTGTGCGGTCGTGGCGGTACGGCTGCCCCCGGTGACTGCGTGGGACCACCCCCCATCGGTGTTCTGCTTGGTCAGCAGAAAGGCCTTGGCGCGCTCGCGGGCCAAGGCCTGTCGCTGGGCGTTGGGATCGAGTGACGAGGCCATCACCGCCAAGGCGGTGTCGATGGGCGTGGACTGGTAGCCCGGGGCGACGCCCCACCCGCCATCGGCGTTCTGCATGGCGGCAAGCTGCGCCCAATCGGCCTCGGTGGCCTTCGCGGCCAGCGACCGCAGGCGCCGCGCCACGTAGTCCGTGTTCGTGACCTGCTGGGTGATGAGCCAGGACATCGCACGATCGATGACGGCTTCATGGTTCACCCCCACATTGCCGAGTGCGGAGGCCACCACGACGGTGTCGCGCAAGCGTGTCAGGGGGTTGTCCTGCCAGCCGCCCTGCGCTTCCTGCCTGCCGTGCAGCCAGCTAAGCGCCGCGTTCACATCAGCGGTCGCTCCTGGGCTGGGTTGCGCAGGGGACGGCAGGGAGGGATCGGCAGCCTGAGCGAGGCGCTTGGGCTCCAGGAACGCATGGGCGAGCGCCCTGCCGCCCGTCAAGGCAGCTAGGCGCGTCTCGAAGGTCTGGCGCACGGCATTGACGGCCCGGACATCGTCGTCGCTCACCCCGGCACCGGGGCGCGTGAGCAGCACGAAGCCCAACCGGAACTGTTTTTGCGCGGCGTCTGCACCCGGCTCTCGGGAGCCTTCGGCCGCGATCACCTGATCGACGGTCACTTCACGCCGCACGCCGGAGATCGTGACGCCCGCCTCAGGCAGGCGGCCGGCATCGGTGCCAGCGCTCTCGATGTAGAAGAAGGGCGGGACCTCCTCCTTCTTGAGCATGCCCATGAGGTACAGGTCCAGCGGGCTGTAGAACTGGCGGTCGGGCTTGCTGGTGAAGGTGCCGTTCCCGTTGTCGACCCAGCGGTTGCCGTACTCCACGGAACCGCCGGTGTCGAGCAGGAAAGACCAGTGGGCATCGTCGCGACCCAGCAACGAGGCGTTGCGCTGGCCGGTGCCATCCATGAAGTGGACATGCGCCGCCCAGCGGTGCAGGAGTTCGTGCGCCAGCACGCGCATCACTTCTTCGAAGCGCGGGTCGCTGGGCTCGAGGTGGTAGCGGCTGAGTGCCGCCATGTCGATGTAGCCCTGCAGGCGGCCGGCGCTGCCGAAGTGCGGCGAGTTGTCGAAGAGCTGCTGACCGAGGCCCTTGGTGTCGTTACGAACGCCGACATAGAACGCCTTGGCGTCGCCGGTATCGAACTCGAAGTTCGAGAACACCACGAGGAAGTCGTATTGGTCGGCGAAGTTCCTGTAGAACGTCTTGGAAATCTGCGTGCGCGGCTCGACGTTCAGTGCGCCATCGGGCAGATCCCTGGAGTAGTCGCCTGCCAGCTCGACCACCGCCACGTTGTTGCGCGTGGCGGCGAGCGTGGCGACATGTGCGCCCGTGGACGGGAAGTTTGCCGGCGCAGGCGCATCGGCGCGAACGGTCGCGCCGATGCAGGCCGAAAGCAGCAGGGCACACGCCGTGAGCCGGCGCAGCACACGCGCTGCAAACAAATGTTCCCCGAGCACCCGAAGACCTCTACTTCGTGGTCTTCGGCAAAGACAGCGGTGCGACGACCTTCCCGCTCGAGGTGGTGGTCGGGGGCACAGGCATCACGCCGCTCACCCGCTGCACCTCAGGCAACTGCTCTGGATTCGCCGCGCGGATCATCCACGCGGTCTGGCGATTCCCTTGTTCGTCGACTGTGTCGAAACGCAGGCGGTCGCCCAGGACTTGCGCGAGTCGGGCCTTGGCCGACGGAAGCGCAGTTCCCACACGAAGGGTGACGAGACGCCGGTCAGGCCCACGCAGGACCGCGACCCCCTCCGAGGGAGACAGCGCCAGCAAGTAATGGTCTTCGAGCCGGCCCTGGGACGCGGCTTGAGGCGCCGGAGCGCTGGCCGCAGGCGCGACGGGCACGACGGGTTCAGCCGCCCACGTGCTCATCATCCCCCCCAGCAACAGCGCGCAGACCTGCATGGGACATGCTGCCCTGCATCTCGCTTTCATCTCCACCCCTCTTTGGTTTGGCGGCGATTGTGTCGAAAGGCAAAGCGGTAACAACCCCCCTAAAGCGGGGATGGCAAGGAGATCCTTGACGCAGACCCAAGTCTGCGGGCCGACACACCAAGAGATGCCAATGCGCGCGCCGGAGGGGCACGGCGTCTGCCCGGCATCTCTGGCATGCGACGGCTCAGACGACCAGCCGGTGCGGCGAGAGGTAGTCCAGGCGGAACGCCTCGAACGGCATCGCTTCGGCGCTTTCGAGGCGCTGCTGCTCCTGCAGGGACTCCAGCGCAAGACGCTCGAACTGCGCGTTCACATCGGCGGAAAAGGGTTGCGCCATCAGCGCAGGCTTGATGTGCTGCGACCGCGCACCGATGAATGCCGTGTACGAGGCGTCGTGCTCGGCGGTCAAGCCATGGAGCATGCGCGCCGACGGCAAGCGATCCGGTGCTTGCAGCATGTCTCTGGCCCACGCGACCGCCTCACGGTGCCCCTGCCCTTGATCCAGGGCATCGAGGGCCTCGGCGATGGGCAAGAACTCGTGCAGCAACTGGGTGCCCCACTGCGCAATCGTCACCGGCTGATCCCCGCGTTCCAGGCGCAATTGGGGCTCGCGGCCGCGTTCGGCGGTTCGATGCTGGTTGCGCGCGAGCGCCGCAATCTCCTGCGGAGTGTCCGGTGGGCTTTCGGTGAGCAGGCAATGCAACAGGAAGACGTCGAGGAGCCTGATAGTCGCGGCGCCGATGCCTACGGGTTCGAAGGGATCGAGGTCCATGCAGCGCACTTCCACGTACTCGACACCCCGCTCGCGCAGTGCGTGCAGCGGCCGCTCGCCCAAGCGGATGACGCGCTTGGGCCGGATGGTGCCGTAGAACTCGTTCTCGATCTGCAGCAGGCTGGTCGCGAGTTGCACGTACTCGCCCCCGGGGCTGACGGTGCCCAGCGCTTGGTAGGCCGGGTACGGCGTGGTCAACGCCCCGTGCAGCGAGGCTGCATAGCTCTCCAGGCAGTTGTAGCTCACTGAGAGTGCGGCTTGCGCGTCGCTCTGGTAGCCGAGCCGCCCCATGCGCAACGACGTGGCGTGTGGAAGGTACAGGGTGTCTTCGCGCAAGGGCTGCAGCCGGTGTTCGCGGCCGAGCACGAAACTCGAACAGACGGCAGGTGACGCGCCGAAGAGGTACAGCAGCAAGAAGCAATGCCGGCGAAAGTTGCGGATCAGGCCGAAGTAGCCCTCGGTGGAGACACCCGGCATGGACCAGTTGTAGTGGATGCCGGAAATCGTCTGCATCCGTTTGCCATAGCGGTGGCCCAGGCCCACGCGATAGACGCTCTTGGCGCGCCCCACGTTCGACACACCGTAGCGGCCGATCGGGATGGTCTCGTCAGCCGGCAGGACGCAGGGCATGCTGCCAGCCCAAAGCAACTCTTCTCCGATGGCCCGGTACACGAACTGGTGGATCTGCGTGAGCTCGTCCAGGCAGCGCTGCACGTCACCATGGACGCCAGTGATCAGTTCCAGCTGGGATTCGCTGAAGTCGGTGGTGATGTTCGGATGGGTCAGCGCGGAGCCCAATGCGGCCGGATGGGGCGTGAGGGCCAGCTGGCCCTCACGCGTGGCACGCAGGCTCTCCTTCTCTATGCCGCGACGGATGCCTCGCAGGTCAGCGCGCTCCAGGCCGCGCAGGGTTTGTTGCAGGCGTGTCAAGCCGGTTCTCCTTAGTCGCCGCATCGGCCGCAGGGGCGAATGATCGTTCATCGAGCGCGATGCTGCTCTGCGCGGGTCTTCGATCGTGGGCATGCAAACTGCCTGTCACCATCGCCCGGCCGCCAATGCTGCCGGGCCCCGTTTCCGTTCCGGAGTCGCCATGACGAGTCGATTCCTCTTGCTCGACGGGCTGCAGCGGCCGAGGCACGCAGCTCGTGAAGATGGTGATGTAGCAATGACGCAAGGCCGCGCTCCCGAGATCCGCCGACTGCAGTGGGGCTGCGGCCCCCAGCCGGCGCCAGGATGGATCAACTCGGACCTGCGGCCAGGGCCCGGTATCGACCTGTGCGGCGATATCCGCGACGGCTTGCCGCTGCAGGACGGCTCGGTGGACTACGCCGTGGCCATCCACGCGCTGCAGGATCTGGCCTGGCCCGACATCCCTGTCGCACTCGGTGAACTGAAGCGTGTGCTCAAGCGCGGTGGTGTCCTGCGGCTCGGACTGCCCGATCTCGATCGGGCCATCGCTGCCTACCTGCGCGGCGACGCCGCCTACTTTCATGTGCCGAACGAACATGCCGTATGCGTCGGCGCAAAACTCGTCACGCAGCTCATCTGGTACGGCTCGGTGCGTACGCCCTTCACCTTCGATTTCGCACATGAACTGCTCGTGAGTGCGGGCTTTGGCAATGTGCAGCGATGCGAGTTCGGCCGTACGGCGAGCCATCAGGCGGAGATCGTGTCGCTGGACAACCGCCCGCGCGAGAGCATGTTCATCGCGGCGACGGCCTAGCGCAGTGACTGCCCTCGTCGTCATCTCGCCCCACCTCGACGATGCCGTGCTGGGCTGCGGTACCTGGCTGGCTGCCAACCCGGGCAGCACGGTCGTCACCCTCTTCGCGGGAGCACCGCCCGAAGGCAGCGTACTCACGCCGTGGGACGTCCGCTGCGGCTTTGCCGATGCCCGGGCGGCCGTCGCGACAAGACGCGACGAAGATCGCCGCGCCCTCGCCCGCCTTGGGGCAACGCCCCTGTGGCTCGACTTTTGCGACAGCCAGTACGGCAACACGCCAACGGTGACCGAGCTCGCCGCGACGCTGCGTGCTGTGCTGCGCCATCAGACCCGCACGGGCGTGCTTTACCCGCTGGGCCTGTACCACTCCGACCACCTGCTCGCCCACGCAGCCTGCTGGCTCGCGCTCGCTGGATCGGAAGCGCTGGTCTATGAAGACGCGCTTTACCGCGGCATGCCGGGCGTGCTGCAGCGTCGCCTGGCGGAACTGGAGGCTCAAGGGGTACAGGCCACGCCCGCGCGCATCGCCTCCACGCGGTTGCTTGACATCGCCCAGGGAGCGCGAGCCAAGGCCGCGGCGGTGCAGGCGTATGCCAGTCAGCTGCGCGGCTTCGGGCCTGGAGGCTATGAAGATGCGGCCCAGCCCGAACGCTGCTGGCGCCTGCAAGAGTGCCGTGATGCGTGAGGCGCAAGTGACTGTCGTGGTACTCACCCACGACCGGCCCTGCGAACTCGCTCGCACGCTGGCGCAGTTGCTGCAGCTGCCGGAGCGGCCGCCCATGGTCGTGGTCGACAACGCATCGCTCCCGGGTGCCGTCGCTGGTGTGCTGCGAGATCTTCCGGTCCAGCTCGTCCGCTGCGAACACAACCGGGGTGCGGCGGGCCGCAATGCCGGCGTCGCGCTCGTACGCACGCCCTACGTGGCGTTCTGCGATGACGACACATGGTGGGCACCCGGCGCCCTGTGGCGGGCTGCCGATCTGCTGGATGCCCATCCCGCGGTCGGCGCCCTGTCGGCGCGCGTGCTCGTCGGCGAGGAGCGACGGCTCGATCCCACCTGCGAGGTGATGGCGCACAGCCCGCTGGATGCCACCGGGCTGCCCGGTCCAGCGCTCATCTCCTTCATGGCAGGCGCCGCAGTGATGCGCACGCAGGCGTTTCGAGAAGTGGGCGGCTACGAGCCGCGGCTGTTCCTCGGCGCGGAGGAATTGCTGCTGGGCATGGATCTCGCGGTGCGGGGCTGGCGCATGGTGTACGCCGACGAGGTCGTGACGCACCACCACCCTTCCCCGTCGCGCGACCCCACGGCTCGCCGCATCGCACAGGTGCGCAATCGGTTGTGGATTGCCTGCATGCGCCTGCCCTGGCGCAGCGCTTGGCGCGAAGCGAGGCGCACCTTGCAGGAAGCATCGGGATGGGGACTGGCCGCCCCGGCGCTGCGTCAGACGCTGAGCGGCCTGCCTTGGGCGCTACGGCACCGCCGTGTGCTGCCGCCCGCCGTGCACGAGATGTACTGCCGCGTGGCCCAGCAGTCCACGACTGCTTCGATCAGAACGGCCCGGGCAACGCCTTCAGTCCAAGCCATACCGCGCCGATGATGGCGTTCACCGGCAAGCTGAGTGCGCTGGGTATGTAGAAGAGGGCTGAGAGTGCCGGCAGGTTGAGCATCAGCTCGAAGATGCCGCCCAGGCCATAGAACAAGAATCCGCACCAAAGCCATCGGCGCATGTAGGTCAGCAGCCAATGGGCGTGCGCCTGGTTGTACCGCCACGCCGCTGCACGCTCCATGTGATCGCCCCGGGAGGCATCCTTGAACAGCCAGCCGAAGAAAAAGTAGCGGTACAGCAGTGTGCGAAAGGCCGGGTGGTGCACGTCGACTCACTCCTCGCCCTGGAACAGTAGCCGCGGGAAGCGTACCGTGCGAGGGCCCTGCGTGTGCAGCAGGGCATGTTCCCGTCAGACCTCGGGGTCTTCGGTCACGTCAAGGTCCTGGTCGAACGTGGCAGCTTCTCCTGCCTCGTGCGGGATCACCGGCTTGTCGAGCGGCTTGCAGATGCGGCGCTGCAGACGCCCCAGCCGCTCCGAACTTTCCATCGCGGCAATCACGTCTTCCGGGTTCAGCATCAGCGCAAACGGATTGACGACCTGCGTGGTGGGCTTGTCCATCAGAAGTTCTCCTCTTCGGCGTAGGCCGATGGAGACACTGTAAAGATCGCTCCAGGATCGGGTAGTCGGGGCGTCGACAAAGAACGTGTCAGAAGTCCGCTGACAACCCCTTACAGGAAACCTGACATGGAGGGCGTCTAAAGCGTGGCCGCCGCAGGCGGGACGCCGAACAGCTTTTCGAAGTTCCTTGAAGTTGCCGACGCGATTTCCTCCACCGTCAGGTTCTTCAACTCGGCCAGTTGCCTCGCGACATGGAGCACGAGCGCCGGTGTGTTGGTCTTGCCACGAAACGGCACGGGGGCGAGGTACGGGCTGTCGGTCTCGATGAGGCAACGGTCGAGTGGCACGTAGCGCGCCACCTCGCGAAGATCCTGCGCGTTCCTGAACGTGAGGATGCCGGAGAACGAGATGAAGAAGCCGAGGTCCAGGGCGGCCCGCGCCACATCCATGGTCTCGGTGAAACAGTGGAACACGCCGCGAGCGGATTCCCCGCCTTCTTCACGCAGCACTGCCAGCGTGTCGCGCGATGCACTTCGAGTGTGGATCACCAAGGGTTTCCTCACGGCCAAGCTGGCGCGGATGTGCACTCGAAACCGCTCCCGTTGCCACTCCATATCGGCCACACTGCGACCGTTGAGGCGGTAGTAATCGAGGCCGGTCTCGCCAATGGCCACAACCTTGGGGCGTGCAGCGAGCGAGACGAGGTCTTCCACACTCGGCTCCGCCAAGTTCTCGGTGTCCGGATGCACACCCACGCTCGCCCACAGTTCCTCGCAGTTCGCGGCCAGCTGATGCACCTGCTCGAACTCTTCGAGTGTGGTGCAAATGCATAGCGCCCGGTCCACGGACGCGGTCCTCATCTCTGCACGGATCTCCGGCAGGCGCGCAGCCAGTTCGGGAAAGCTCAAGTGGCAATGGGAATCGACGTACATGATCGACACGATCGTCACGCGCGGATGAAGGCTCCACGGCAAGGTTCGAGCCCGCTCCCCAAGCGGCAGGAGCTGCCTCAAGTCACCCCGCCGGTGCCCCTCAGACCGTCTGCGTGGGCTTGTTGGAGGAAATGGCGGTGCCGAGGATTTCTTCGATCCTCAGCTTCAGCACGCGGGTCTTCTCGTCACTCGGGAACCGCACCCCGACGCCCTGTGTTCGGCCGGCCGAGGCATTAGCGGGCGTGATCCACGCCACCTTGCCGGCCACCGGGTAGCGCTGCGGATCGTCGGGCAGTGACAGCAGCAGGTACATGTCTTCACCAAGCCGGTAGTCGCGCGTGGTGGGAACAAACAGGCCGCCTTCGGTGAACAACGGGATGTAGGCCGCGTAGAGCGCACCCTTTTCGCGAAACACCAACTGGATCACGCTCGGGCGAGCCGCGCTCACCGTCGGCGCGCCTGCGGCAGGAGTGCGCGAAATGGCGTCGTTCATCGATTCAGTGTAGCCAATGGGTCCTGCGGTACGGGGTACTCATTCGGAAATGGCAAGAGCCTCGCGAGCTTGCTGCGTGAGAGATTCCACCAGCAGCCCCGCATTCCAGGGGTGATCGGCATATCGAGCGGATTTCTGTAGCTCCTTTGCCCACGCCGACAACCTCCGCAGTGGAGCCGCGGGAGGCAATGCGTGCGGCGGAAAGTAGCGCGGCGACGCACCCGCGGCCACGCACATGGCGTCGTGGCAGAGCTTCTGAAGGACGTCTATCACCCGCGGCAGGGGCCAGCCGGCAAGCGGACCCGGCTCGCCTCGCGCCAGTTGTTTGGGCAGATCGAGCCACTGGCGCGCCTCCAGCCCTTCCTGCGCCCAGGCCAGCGCCTCCTGGGGCTGGCCACCGGTCGCCTCCAGGAGCACCTCGGGCTGGGCAACCGATTGTTCGCCCAGCCATTGAGTGGCCACCCGCGGTTCGGGCAGCGGTATCGCCACGGCCTGACAGCGGCTGCGGATGGTGGGCAGCAGGAGATCGGGCGCGGCACAGGACAGCAGCAGCCGCGCGGCGCCGGGGGGCTCTTCGAGCGTCTTCAGCAAGGCGTTGGCCGAGACGCTGTTCATGAGCTCGGCTGGATGAAGCACGACCACCTTGCCTCGGCCGCGTGCGGACGTGGTCTGCGCGAAACCAATGGCTTGGCGGACGTCGTCGACCCGGATCTCCTTGCTCGGCTTGCGCTTGCCAGCCTTGTCATCGGCGCCCCCGGCCTCGGCTTCGTCACCCGAGGCCGACCATCCCAATGCATCGCGCAAGGCCTCGGGCAGGAGCACCAGCAGGTCGGGGTGCGCGTGCGCCTGCACCAGGCGGCAGCTCGCGCAATGGCCGCACGCGCCGGCCTCGCTCGCGTCTTCACACAGCCAAGCCTGCGCGAGGGCGAGCGCCAGCTCGAACTGGCCCACGCCGTGAGCCCCGTGCAACAGGAGAGCGTGGCCGCGCTGCGTGGCCAGCGCCTCGCGCAGTGGTGCGTGCAGCCACGGCAACGGCAACCCGCCGTCGGGGCCTACCATTGCCGCGCCTCCAGGGCTGCCTCGATCTGGCGCCATACGGCCTCACGCGGCATCGACGCATCGATGCGAACCACGCGCTGCGGCGACGCCTGCGCCCGCTCGGCATAGCCGCGGCGCACACGCTCGAAGAAGGCGAGGTCCTGAGCCTCGAAACGATCGGGGTCGCGAGCCGCGGCGCGCCGCTCGGCGGCGACCTGCGCGGGAAGGTCCAGCCACAGCGTGAGATCGGGCTGCAGTTGCCCGTGCACCCACGTCTCGAGCTGGCCCAACACCTCGATGTCGAAACCACGCCCGGCGCCCTGATAGGCGAAGGTGGCATCGGTAAACCGGTCGCACAGAACCGTGTCGCCACGCGCGAGCGCCGGCATGATGACTTCGCGCAGGTGGTCACGGCGCGCCGCGAAAACCAGCAGTGCCTCGGTGAGCGCATCCATGCCGCGGTGCAGCACCAGCTCGCGCAGCGCCTCGGCCAGGACCGTGCCGCCGGGCTCGCGCGTGCGGACCACGGTGGCGCCGCCGGCACGCAGGCGCTCGGCCACGGCCTCGATGTGCGTGGACTTGCCGGCGCCGTCGATACCTTCGAATGTCAGGAAACGAGCCGGCACGTTCACCGCCTCCGCTGGTACTTGTTGACCGCGCGGCTGTGTGCCGCGAGGTCGTTGCTGAACTCGCTCGTTCCATCGCCCCGCGAGACGAAATAGAGCGCCTTGATGGGCTCGGGCTTGACCACCGCCCACAGCGACGCCTTGCCTGGCATGGCGATGGGCGTGGGCGGCAGACCGGCGCGCAAGTAAGTGTTGTAGGGGCCGTCGGCCGCGAGGTCGCGCCGGCGCAGGTCGCCGTCGAATGTGTCGCCCAGGCCGTAGATCACCGAAGGGTCGGTCTGCAGCGGCATACCCAGGCGCAGCCGATTCAAAAACACCGCGGCAATCTTGGCGCGATCGTGAGACAGGCCAGTCTCCTTTTCCACGATGGACGCCAGCGTGATCAGCTCATCGGGGCTGCGCAATGGTGTATCGGGCGCGCGCTGAGCCCACGCCTCGTCGAGGTGCTTCTTCATGGCGCGGTGAGCGCGCCGCAGCACCGCGAGATCGCTGCTGCCTTTGTCGTAGGTGTACGTATCGGGAAAGAAGCGGCCCTCGGCCGCCACGCCCGGCTCGCCCAGCGCGACCATGATCTGTGCCTCGGTCATGCCGGCGCTCTCAGGCTTGAGACTCTCGGCGCGGGCCAGTTCGATGCGCAACTGCTTGAAGGTCCATCCTTCGATGAGGCGCACGGCCGACGCGGTAACGTCGCCTCGCACCATCTTGAGCAGCAGGCTGCGCGCCGTGGTGCCCCGGGCGATCTCATAGCTGCCGGCGCGGATGAGCCGCGCCTGCCCCGACCATCGGAACCATTCGTACAGCGCCAGGGGATGCACTTTCACCCCCGCCTGCACCCAGGCATCGGCCACCGCGCGCGGCGTGGTGCCGGGTTCGATGGAGAGTTCGACGGTGTCGGAGGCGAGCGGCAGAGGCCGGTTCAGCCACCACCATGCGACACCACCCGCAGCAGCAACCAGGAGGAGCGCGAGGACGGAGAACCACCGCAGCAACTTCATTCTCGACAGTACCCCGCACCAAGCAGCACAAAACCGGTGGGAATGATAATCGCCACATGATTTCCTCCTCTGCTCTGTCCGGCGTGGTGTCCCTCGGCCATTGGGGCGTGATTCGTGCATGCGGCGACGATGCGGCCGCGTTCCTGCACGGCCAGTTGACGCAGGACGTCGCCGGTCTGGCCCCGCATCAGGCCCGCTTGGCCGGGTACTGCTCGGCCAAGGGACGCATGCTGGCGAGCTTCGTGATCTGGAAGGCAGCGCCCGACGAGGTGATGCTCGCCTGCCACGCGAGCGTGCTCCCAGCCACCTTGAAGCGACTGTCGATGTTCGTGCTGCGCTCAAAGTGCAAGCTCACGGATGCGACGGCCGAGCTTGCGCTGGTCGGGATCGCGGGCGAGCCTGCCCGCCAGCATGCAGCGGACCTCGCACCTTGGGAATTTCGCACCATCCAAGACGGCTGGCTGCTGCGCCTGCCTGATGCCGCTGGCGTGCCGCGCGCCGTGCAGGCCGCAGGGCATGACATCTCCGCAGCGTCTGCGTTGCCCATCGATGCATGGCGCTGGCTCGAGGTGCAAAGCGGCGTGGCGGTGATCGAGGCGGCGACGCAAGAGCAGTTCGTACCGCAGATGCTGAACTTCGAACTGGTGGGTGGGGTGAACTTCAAGAAGGGCTGCTACCCGGGGCAGGAAGTCGTGGCCCGCGCGCAGTATCGAGGCACCGTGAAGCGACGCATGTTCCTGTTCGATGTCGACTCGCCGGCATCGCCCGGTCAGGAGGTCTTCCATAGTGCCGACCCTGGCCAGCCGGCCGGCATGGTGGTGAACGCCGCGCCGCGACCCGCGGGCGACGGGGCTAGCGTGCTGGCCGAAGTGAAGCTCGCGGCGCTCGATGGCGGAACCCTGCACCTTGGTGCGCCGGACGGTCCGCAGCTGGCCCGCCAGGAACTGCCCTACCCGCTTCCGGCCGATGCCGATCAGCCGGCATAGCCCGGCAGCAGTTAACGTACCGCGCGCGAGATGTGCGTCTACGATCGAAGGCCCGCCGCTCCATGTGCCTCGTAGCCCTCGCCATCGACACCCATCGGCGGTTTCCGCTGGTCATCGCAGCCAACCGCGACGAGTTCTTTGCGCGTCCAGCCGCCCGGCTGGGCTGGTGGACGCCGGCCGGCGGCGGACCGGCGATCCTTTCGGGGCGTGACCTGGCATCGGGCGGTACCTGGCTAGGGCTCACCGCGGAAGGCAGGCTGGCCTTGCTGACCAATGTGCGCGACCCGGTCCGCAACGACCCCGGTGCCCCATCGCGCGGCGACATCGTGCCCGACTGGTTGTCCGGCCACGACCGGACCGATCACTTCTGGGTGCGCACCGCATTGTTGGGCTACAACGGCTTCAACCTTTTGGGTTTCGATTTCCGGAAAGGCGAGAGCTTCTGGGCCTCGAACCACGGTCACAGCCTTCCTCACAAGCTCGGCCGCGGGTTGCACGGCCTGTCCAATGCGGGGCTGGACACGCCCTGGCCCAAGGTGGAGGCCCTGAAGGCGCGACTGGCGCAGGCCCTCACGGAAGCGGGTTCGGTGGATGCGCTGTCCTTGCGGCTTTTCGAAGCCCTGGCCGACCGGCAGGAAGCACCGGACGAGGCACTCCCGCAGACCGGCATCCCGCGGGATTGGGAGCGGCATCTGTCAGCCGCATTCATCCGCACGCCCGATGGCACCTACGGCACGCGCTGCTCCACGCTTCTGATCACCGAGAAGGTGGGCCGGCGTTTGGTCACGCACGTGCTCGAGCGCAGCTTCAGCCCGGCGGGCGCGGCGGTGCTCAGGCGCACCCTGCTGCGCGATTGGCCGCCGCGCTACTCGATCGGGGAGGCACCGCCCGTGCCCAGCCAGCAGGAAGACGTGGCCGACGTGCAGCTCGCAGAAGCGGCGGCCGAGCCGCAGCGCCGCGTGCGCAGCTTGCTCAAGCCCGACCTGTCGCGCAAGCGACGGCGACAGCCGGCGCCTCCGGGCACTGCGTACTGATTTCCCCCTCCATCAAGGAAGGGGCCGCACCATCTCCACGTGCGGGATAGCCGCTTCCTCGAACACGGTGCCCCGCTGCACAAAACCCGCTTTGAGGTAGAAGGGCACCGCCGAAACCTGCGCGTGCAGCAGCACCTCCTGATGGCCGCTCGCCTGGGCTGACCGCATCAACGCATCGAGCACCTGACGGCCGACGCCACTGCCCCGCATGGCCTGCACCACCGCCATGCGACCGATCCTGGCCACGCCCGGCGCATGCGGCAACATGCGCCCAGTGGCCAGGGGCATGCCCAGGCGGTTGAATGCGACGGCATGCAGCGCCTGCGCGTCGCCCTCGTCCCATTCGAGCTCCGCAGGGATCTTCTGCTCCTGCACGAAGACTGCCGTACGCAATGCCTGAGCCTCGCGCGACAGCTCCTGCCAGGAGCCGACCCTCACCTGCACCATGGGTTCGCCGGCCTCGAAGGCCTGCAGCGACTCGCGCAGCCGCTGGGGCACGGGCCGAGACGACTGTGCGTGCGCATCGGCGTACACGTAGACGAGTTCACCGGACACCAGCAGTTCGTCGCCGCGGAATACACCGGCCTCGAAGCCCATCGACGAGTTGCCGATG
>CBINKC010000023.1:0-37486 GCA_966251135.1 uncultured Burkholderiaceae bacterium | reverse complement strand
TGCCGTGCGTGAGCATCGCGCCCTTGCTGCGCCCCGTGGTGCCGCTGGTGTAGAGGATGGCCGCCAGGTCGTCGGCGGTGCGCAAGGCCGGCTCGTGCTCGTCGCCATGCGCGGCCGCGCGCTCCAGCAGGCTGCCGGTGCGGTGGTCATCGAGCGTGAACACGTGCTTGGTGCCCGTCTGGAACGCGAGCTGGCTGGCCCACGAGAAGTGCTTGCTGGAACACACCAGCACGCTGGGCTCGGCGTTGCCGATGAAGTACTCCAGCTCGGCCGATTGGTACGCTGTGTTGAGCGGCAGGTACACGTAGCCCGCGCGCAGCACCGCGAGGTACAGCAGCAAGGCCTCGACCGACTTCTCCACCTGCACCGCGACCCGCGCGCCGGGGGGCAGCTCCAGCCACTCCAGCAGGTTGGCGATGCGCGCCGTGGCACGGTCGACGTCGCGCCAGGTGTAGTAGAGACGCTCGCCGTCGGCCGTTTCGATGGCCGTGGTGTCCCGGTCTGCGGGGAAGGCGTCGCGCAAGGCGACGAAGAGGTTTTCTTGGGGCTTGTTCATGGCGGGGCGCAGTTCAGCCGTGCTGGAAACGCGGCGGCCGCTTCTCGATGAACGCGGCATGCCTTCGCGAGGGTCGGTGTCGCGCGAGCTTAGTCCAGCTTCGCGCCCGAGGCCTTGACGACCTCGGCCCAGCGACGGATTTCGCCGCTCACGAATTTGCCGTAGGCCTCGCCGTAGAGGTTGGGCACCTCGGTGCCCAACCCCGTCCAGGTGGACTGCAGCTGCGGCGTGGCGAACGCCTTGGCCATCTCCGCCTGCATGCGCTCGACGATCTCGCGAGGCGTGCCCTTCGGAGCCCACAGGCCATACCACGTCGATACCTGGTAGGTCGGCACGCCCGCCTCGGCGCTGGTCGGCAGGTCGGGGAAGCCCGGGGCGCGCTTGGGTGACGCCACGGCCAGCGCCTTGATGCGGCCGCCCTTGATGTGCGAGGCCGAGGAGCCCAGGCCGTCGAACATCATGTCCACCTGGCCGCCGATGAGGTCTTGCAGGGCGGGCCCGGCACCGCGGTAGGGGATGTGCGCGATGTGGGTCTTGGTCTGCAGCTTGAACAGCTCGCCGGCGAGGTGGTGAGAGGTGCCGTTGCCCGCCGATGCGTAGTTCAGCTTGCCCGGCCGCTGGCGCACGAGGTCGAGCAGGCCCTGCAGGTCTTTGACCGGCACGCGCTGCGGATTGACCACGATGACCTGGGGCACGTTCGAGATAAGGCCCACAGGTATGAAGTCCTTCTCGATGTCGTATTCGAGTTTGGGGTACATCGAGGGGGCGATGGCGTGGTGCACGGCGCCCATGAAGAAGGTGTAGCCGTCTGGCGGCGCCTTGGCTGCGATAGTCGCGCCCAGTGTGCCGCCCGCGCCGCCGCGGTTGTCGATCAGCACCTGCTTGCCGAGTTGCTGAGTGAGCGCGGCCGACAGGGGGCGGGCGAAGGCGTCCGTGCCCCCGCCGCTGGGGAAGGGCACGACGATCGTCACCGGGTTGCTCGGCCAGGCGCCTTGCGCGCGAGTCGCCCGGGGCAGCGCCACGATGGCGCAGCCCGCTGCCCCGGTGCGCAGGAAGTGGCGCCTGGAGATCGGGTGCAGGGGAGAGTGGTTGGAACACATCGCTCGTCTCCTTTCTCGGCCGTGCGGCGGCCATGCTCAAAGCCACGCGGCCAGTGCGCGCGAGTAGGCCACTTCTCCCTGAATGAACTTCTCGTGGTGGACCTCGACGCGTTCGAGGTCGTACAGGTAGTTCACCATCATGCTGAACGACTGCCTGACGCCTTTGGGGGAGAGGTCTCCCAGCGGGTTGAGCCGCTCCAGCCTGGCGCCGTTGTCGAGGTGGAACCGAGCCACGGGGTCGCCGTCAGGCGCCGTGGAGTACAGCGCAAGGTAGAAGGCGGCGAGGCGGGTCAATGCCTCCATGGCCGGTGTGGGCAGCGCACGCAAGGCGCAGGCGCTCGCGAGGTGTTCGAAGTCAACGCCTGCGGCCTGCTGCAGCTGGGCCACGGCCTGTGCGAGGCGCGCCCCGCGGGGCTTCGTCAAGCCGGTGCACGGGGCGCCGGCACGCACCCAGCGCGCGAAGCCCGGCATCGGCGAGAGCGTGCAGAAGGTGTGCAGCCTCGGCAGATCACGCTGGAGATCCTCGGCCACGCGCTTGATGAGGAAGTTGCCCAGCGACACGCCCTTGAGCCCGGGCTGGCAGTTGCTGATCGAGTAGAACGCGGCGACCTTGAACTGCGCAGGTGCCAGCGGCTCGGCGGCTTTGTCGATGAGTGGTGCGATGGCCGCCGGCATGTCGGGCACCAGGGCCACCTCCACGAAGATCAGGGGCTCGGCCGGCAGCTGCGGGTGGAAGAACGCGAAGCAGCGGCGGTCCGGCTGCAGGCGCCGGCGCAGGTCGTCCCAGCCGTCGATCTCGTGCACGGCTTCGTGGCGGATGAGCTGCTCCAGCAGCTGTGCCGGCGAGTTCCAGTCCACCCGCTGCAGTTGCAGGAAGCCCGGGTTGAACCAGCTCGACAGCAGGTGCAGCAGATCCGCTTCCAGCGCCTGCAGCTCCGGCTGCCTGGGCAGCCGCTCCAACAGTGCGCGCCGCATGGCGACGATGGCCGCCGTGCCGCCCTGCAGGCGGTTGATGCGGCGAAACAGCTCCTGCCGCGGCGGCTCGGCGACCTGCGTGAGGCGCAAGAGGTGGCTCGCGGTCGGCTCGCTCGCGTAGGCCTGGGCCGCGTCCAGCACGGCTTGGGGCTCGGGGCTGAAGTCGCGTGAGAGGTGTTCGAAGAACAGGCCCTGCTGCGGTTCGGGCAGCGCACGAAAGCGCGCCACCAGGTCGCGCGCTATGGCCACGCTGTTGGCCTCGCCGCGTTCGGACAGCAGCCGCCGGCAGTCGACCCGCAGGCTGCGCAGCGCGCGCTCCTGGCTCGCCTGGCGCGCGGCTGTCTTGAAGCCTTCAAGCATGTCGGGCCCCTGAGAAGCTGAGTCCTTGATGCACCACGACGCCCGTCCCGGACAGGGAGCGAGGCCGGTCGCGCGCTAAGCGCGCTGAACGCGACAGGCGCCCCTGACTCGCAGGCTACAGTGTCCGCAAACCAGAGATGGAGCCGAGGCCATGAGGCCCCGTCCCCATGCGGCGTCGATATCCGGCGGGCGCCGGTGGCGCGCGCCAACCACAGGGAGATGAACGATGCAGGCTTACGACAGGCGCCTCGGCGCATGGGCAGTGGCGGCCGTACTGGCCGCGTGGAGCGGCGGCGCGCTGCAGGCAGCAGTGCCGGGCCAGGGCGACACCGCAAAGGACGTGCTGCCCGGCAAGGGCGGTGGCCCGCGCAGCGCGTTCAACCGGCTGCCCGCGTTCATCCATGGTCCTGTGCACGTGGCCGAGTACGACGGCGCGGGCGATGACCTGCTCACCGGCGGGCTGGGCAAGGAGGGCCTGGCCCAGCCCCTTCCGCCGTTCGCCAACCCGGCTGTGCCGACCGCCGCCGAGCTGCGTCGCGCGGCCCTCTACAACAACTACCGCGCCATCGTCGACATGACGGCTGCCGGCGGCTACGGCACGCTGTACGGCCCGAACGTCGCGGCCGACGGCACCGTGACCGCCGGTGACGGCAAGATCGCGGGCGCCGAGTACATCGCCTACAGCCGAGGGGCCGAGGGGGCCGGGGCACCGCCGCAGAACGTGGTGCTCATGGTGCAGGTGCCCGCGTCCTTCGATCCCCGCCGGCCCTGCATCGTGACCGCCACCTCATCCGGTTCGCGGGGAGTGTACGGCGCCATCAGCGTCGGCGAATGGGGGCTCAAGCGCGGCTGCGCCGTGGCCTACAACGACAAGGGCACCGGGACCGCGCCGCACGATTTGATGAACGACACGGTGGCGCTCATCGACGGCACGCGCGTTTCGGCTGTCGCGGCCGGCGAACTCGCCCACTTCCGCGCACCGCTCACCGAGGCCCAACGCCTGGCGTTCAACGAGGCCACGCCGAACCGCTTTGCGTTCAAACATGCCCACTCGCAGCGCAATCCCGAGAAGGACTGGGGCCGCTACACGCTGCAGGCCGTGGAGTTCGCGTTCTGGGCGCTCAACGAGCGCCACGGGATCGCGCTGCCTGGCGGGCAGCGGGTGCGCACCGTGCGGCCCGAGAACACGCTGGTGATCGCGTCCAGCCTGTCCAATGGCGGGGGCGCGGCCGTCGCGGCGGCCGAGCTCGACCGCGAGCGCCTCATCGACGGCGTGGCGGTGTCGGAACCCGTGGTCGAGATGCCTGCCTCCCCCGGCGTGGCGGTGCAGCGGGGCCAGACAACGCAGCCCACCATCGCGAAGACCCTGTTCGACTACACGAGCCTGTCCAACCTCTACCAGACCTGCGCCGCGCTGTCGCCGCAGGTGGCTGACGCCCCGGGCCTCGGGCTCCTGGTGAAGACGTTCGCCACGAACCGCTGCGCCTCGCTGCGCGCCAAGGGGTTGCTGAGCGCGGACACACCGCAGGCCCAGGCAGACGAGGCGCTGGCGCGGCTCGCGCAATACGGCTGGGAGACGGAAGCGGCGCCGCTGCATGCGTCGCTTGCTGCGCTGGAAGTGGTGTCGGCGGTGGCCGTGACCTACGGCCAGGCGCTGTCGCGCGCCAGCGTGGACGATGCCTTGTGCGGCCACAGCTTCGCCGCCACGGCGACCAATTTCGCGGTCGCCCCGCTCGATCCGCTGCTGCTCGCCGCCATGGCGGGCACGGGCAACGGGGTACCGCCTTCCTCGGGCGTGCAGATCGTCAACGACCGCAATCCCGGCGTTGCGGTCCGCAACCTCATGTCGTTGTCGCCGTCGACACAGGTGCAGGACTTCAACCTCGATGGCGCGTTGTGCCTGCGCGACCTGCTGACGGGCACCGATGCCCAGGCGCGCGCGCTGCAGCAAGGCATCGACGAGACCCGGCGCCGCGGCGATCTCCGCGGGCGCCCGGCCATCATCGTGCACGGCCGCGCGGATGCGCTCATTCCGGTGAACCACACCTCGCGGCCCTACACGGCGCTGAACAAGCGCGTCGAGGGCCCGCGCAGCAGGCTGTCGTACGTGGAAGTGACGAACGCCCAGCACTTCGATGCGTTCATCGGCCTGCCCACCGTGCTGCCGGGCTACGACACGCGCTATGTGCCGCTGCACCTGTACCTGTTCCGCGCGCTCGATGCCATGTGGGATCACCTGCGCTACGGCAAGCCGCTGCCGCCCAGCCAGGTGGTGCGCACCGTGCCGCGCGGGGGTACGCCGGGTGCGGCCCCGGCCCTGACGGCGGCCCACGTACCGCCCATCGCGGCGCAGCCGGCGCCGGGCGATGCGATCACCCTGCGCGGCCACACGCTGCACGTGCCGGACTGAACCGCGGCGCAGGCGGATCGGACCGGCAAAAAAAAACTTGGGGCCGGCCCACAGGGGCGGCCCCAGTTTTCACGCCTTCATTGCCCTGGGGGCGCTCAGAACGTCTCCCAGTCGTCGTCGGCCGGGCGATCCGCGTTCGTGGCGACCTTCACCTCCGGTGCCGGGGCCTGCTTCTTTGGCGCGGGTGCCGTTGCCGTCGCCGTCGCCGTCGACAAGGCGGGTGCAGAAGCAGAAGCGGATGCAGCACGCCGGGGCGCGACGGAGGCTGAAGCGGGCTTCTTGCCGGCCTGCCGCACCGGCGGCGCCACGGTGGCCTGGCGACGCGCCTGCTCGATCGCGCTGTGCGCCGCCTCCTGGCTCAGCTTGAAGACGCCCACCACTTCGGCCAGCCGATGGGCTTGCTGCTTCAGGCTGTCGGCTGCCGCTGCGCTTTCTTCCACCAGCGCGGCGTTCTGCTGCGTGACCTGGTCGAGTTGCAGCACGGCGGTGTTCACCTGGCCGATGCCGCTGGTCTGCTCGGTCGTGGCCGAGCTGATCTCGCCGATGAGGTCGGCCACGCGCTTGACCTGCGAGACGATGTCGTCCATGGTCGACCCGGCATCGCCCACCAGCTTGGAGCCTGCTTCGACCTTCTCCACGCTGTTGCCGATGAGCGTCTTGATCTCGCGTGCCGCCTCGGCACTGCGCTGTGCGAGGCTGCGAACTTCGCCCGCCACCACCGCGAAGCCGCGGCCCTGCTCGCCGGCGCGGGCAGCCTCCACCGCGGCGTTGAGCGCGAGGATGTTCGTCTGGAAGGCGATGCCATCGATGACGCCGATGATGTCGGCGATCTTGCGCGAGCTGGCGGTGATGTCTTCCATGGTCGAGACCACGCGGCCCACCACTTCGCCGCCCTTTTCGGCCGCGGCGCTGGCCGAGGTGGCGAGTTGCGTGGCCTGGCGAGCGGTGTCGGCGTTGTTCTTGACCGTGGCGTTCATCTGCTCCATGGACGCCGCGGTCTGCTGCAGGCTGGAGGCCTGCTGCTCCGTGCGCTGCGACAGGTCGGCATTGCCCGTGGCGATCTGCGCCGATCCGGTGGCGATGGAGTCCGAGGTCTGCCGCACCTGGCCCACCACGCGGGCGAGGCTCGCTTGCATGTCGCCCAGCAGCCGCAGCACGCTCCCCGCTGGGGCGCTGCCGGCGCCGGGAACCGGGTTCAGGTCGCCGGAGGCCACGCGCCGGGCCGCTTCGCCGAGCTGAGCCGGCTCCGCACCGAGAGCGCGCGTGAGGCTGCGGGTGATGGTCAGCCCGAGTCCTACGGCGAGCGCGAGCGACACGACGCACGCGGCCAGCACGGTCAGCCGGCTCGACGCGTAGTTCTCCTGGTCCTCCTTGACCTGCGCGCCAGCGAGCGCAGCCTCACTCTCCAGGTACGCGTACGCGGCCTTGATGAGCATGGCCAGCAAGGGGCGGCATTCGGCGTTCATCTTCGCGATCGCGTCATCGCGCTTGTCGGCCAGCGCCAGATTGACGATGTCCTGGGCGACGGGGCCGTAGCGCGACTCCACCGCCTCGAACTCCCCGAACAGCCGCCGCTCCTGTTCCGTGATGCCTTCATGCGTGGTCAGTGTTTGCTTCAGTTCCGCCAAGTCCTTGCGCAACTTGTCGTTTGCCGCGTTCGCCGCGGCCGCCTCCTCCTGCCGTTGCGCGGGGGTGGCCGCGAGCACGATGTTGCGGGCGGCCACAGCTCGGGCATTGGCGGAATCCAGGATCTGGTTGGCCAGTTCGGCGCGGGCAGATGTCTGCTGCGCGAAACGGGCGTAGTTGTTGTTCACCTGGCCCAGCGAGCGCAGCGACAGGCCCGCTATGAGCATGGCGATCGCCACGATAGAGCCGAAGGCGATCATCAGCTTCGCCCTGACGGTCATGTTCTTGAGGTCCATTGCTTCATCCTTTGTGTCACCCGGATCCATCACCGCCGCGGTGGCCAGCCGGCGCAAGGGGGCGCATGCCCGCCATCGTCGTCGTGGATGCGGGCAATCATCTGCGGTGTTTCGGGGTCTATATCGACGTGCGATGGACGAACAGGAGCGGGAACACGCCCGCCACGCGAATTCCGCACGGTTCGTCCGCCCGCCTCCCGGCGGTCGGACGCCTGCTCGCGGCCGGATGACGGGCTACTTGGCGCCGGCCGTCATGGTCGCGGACGGCGCGTTCGTTTCCCACTGGCGTGCCAGGTCGAGGAGCTTGTCGAAGGCCACTCCTTCTTCCAGTAGCGCCGCCTTGGTCTTGGCGTCGAGCGGCTTTTCGATACCGAACTCGTCGCGCGGCATGGAGTCCTGGCGCACGGTCTTGAGCACCCGCTTGATCTGGGCGGCCGCGTGCATGGGCGTCTGCAGCAGCACCAGCTTCTTCATGCCGTCCGGGTTGTTGGGCACGTGGCATTCGAAGCACTGGCTCTCGCGCAGGCGCAGGGCGAGGCGCTTGTAGGCGCCGTCGAGCTGGCCGATGTAGGGGTTGTCAGAGCGCAGCAGTCCGTCGAAGACCGTGACGGCGGGTTGTGTCCTGCCCTGCGCGTCAGTCCACATCCACTGGCCGTCGAAGCGGTGGGTCACCGGTGTGTGCGACTGGATGGGAGGCTGCGCACCGAGCGCCGTGAACTGCGCCACTTTGATGCGCTGGTCCTTGGCGTCCACCCACAGCAGCACCTCGTTGGCCTTCTCGTACATGGCCCACTTCTCCGCCTCGTGCCAGAAGGGGTACGGGAACTGGCCGGGCGCGAGGCGGTTGCGAAACGCGGTCTGCAGCCGGATCTGGTACAGACCCTCGGAAGCCACGTGCTGCACCGTGTACTTGCCGTTGAACATGAACAGCGGCACGTACATGCTGCTCAGCACGTCGGGGTTGAACTGCGTGAGCTTGTAGTCCTTCAGTGCCGTCGCGGGGTCGCGCTGGCGGCCCCACAGCACGTAGGAGGACAGGCTGCGTTTCAGCTGCGAATCGGCGTAGAGCCCTTTGCGGCAGACCTCGAAGGCCGCCTGGTCGCCCGGATCGGCGACGGGGCACAGCCGCGTCATATCGGCCGCCAGCTCCGCGGCGAGCTTCTCCACGCGCGCCAGCGCATCGGCTCCGGCCGCAGCCGGGGTGGCCGCCGCGGATGACAGGCACGCCGCGGCGAGGCAGGCGGCAAGAGCCTGCGGCAACATCGTCTTGAACTCCATTCCACTCTCCCTGCAGGTATGGCGCTTCTTGCTGCGATTGCCGCAGGCCCTCGTCAGGCACCCCGGCGGCAGCACCGGACTGCACCCTCGGGCGCCGGGCGGAGATCCCGCCCGAATTCCCGCGGGCTACTGCTCAGAGGCTGGGAAGTAATCCGGCGTGGCCGAGCGGGTACGAGCGGTCATGTCGAATTGCTTCCCAGCCTCTCAACCGATGACACGGCCACTGCGGTCGATGGCCACGACGTCCACGAACCGTGACCCGTGCGTGTTGCCCGCGCCGAAGCGCGTGCGGTAACCGCCCAGATCGATGTTCAGCTCCGCCAGTGCGTCCCTGAAGCGGGCGCGCGTGACCCCGCCTGTCTTCACTGCGGCGCGAGCGGCCTCGACCGCCACGCGGCCCGCGATATAGCCCTCGAGGCTGGTGAAGCCCGGCTGCGCGGTCTTGTCGTAGGCGAGGAGGTCGTCCTGGAAGCGACTGACGACGCCTGCGGCCACGTTGTTCGGCCGCGGCACCACCTGGCTCATGATGATGCTTCGCCCCTTGCCGGCCAGGTCGTCGATGAGCGGCTGGCCCGCGAACGACGACGAGAAATAGAAGCCGGGGTACCTGGCGTCGGCCATCTTCTGCACGATGGCCGAGACGGGTGCGGCGTTGGTCGTGAAGAGCACGCAGTCGAGCCGCGCGGCGAGCAGCCTGGAGACTTCGGCGCCGAAGCCCTTGGCATTGCGCGACAGGGGGACCGAGACCGTGAGCTTCAGGCCTACGTGGTCCAGTGCCGCGTTCATGGCGTTCTGGTTGGCGGGGGACGTGTCCTCCAGATAGACGTACCCCACGCGCTTCATGCCGAACTCCTTCACGTAGGAGACCATGCGCCGGTATTCGTCGTCGTAGCCGGCGCGCACGTGATAGGCCATGGTGGCCTTCGCGCTGCGGATGCCCATGTTGCCGCTGGCCGTGCCGAGCATGACGGTGCGCGTTTCCTCGAAGATCGGCAGGCACGCTTCGGCGGCGGCGCCGCTGGTGAGCCCGACCATCGCCACGGCGCCCTGGTCGATGAGCGTCCTGACGTTGTCCTTGCAGCGAGCCTTGTCGCCGCCGTCGTCGAGGGCCAGCAGTTCGAAACGCACCTGCTTCTCGGCGCGGTTCGCCGCCGCGAAGGCGGCCGCGATGCCGTCGCGCACGTCCTTGCCGTAGGAGGCCTGGCCCCCGCTCAGCGAGGCCGACTGCCCGAACCTCACCACGGTCGCCGGCTGGGCGAGCGAATTGCCGATGGCACCCGCGCCGAGCATCAAGCCCGACGTTCCCAACAACATTCTTCTTCGATGCACGCCAATACTCCTGCGGCAGTGCTCCCTGGGAACCCGCCTCATGTTGTGATCCCGGCGCATCGGTCGGAGCGCCGCCCAACGAAGCGGCGATCGATGCCGCCAACCACGTGCGGAACACATTACTGGGATTCGGCAAGGCTGTTCCGACGCAGTTACAAGCCCTTGCAAGGCGGAAGCGGCAGGTGTCGAAAGTTCCCGCTGCGACGGTGACGGCATGGGTCGGCTTGTGCGATAGCGACGTTGCTGCGCTCCGGCTTGAACGTCTTGCCGCACCAGTCCATAGAATGCTCGGCTCCCTTTTTCGCGGGCCGTCCCATGACCTTCGGAAGCGCTTCGGTGCCGCCATCGGGCGGCCTTCCACCCGACACGGACGCACGGCCGGGCCTGGGCCCCGGCGCTGGCCTCATCCGCATCCGCGGTGCGCGCCAGCACAACCTGAAGAACATCGACCTCGACATCCGCACCGGCGAGATGACCGTGGTCACCGGCCCCAGCGGCTCGGGCAAGTCCAGCCTGGTGTTCGACACGCTGTACGCCGAAGGCCAGCGCCGCTACGTGGAGACCTTCAGCGCCTACGCGCGCCAGTTCCTGGACCGCATGGACCGCCCGGCGGTCGACCGCGTGGAGGGCGTGCCACCGGCCATCGCCATCGACCAGACCAACCCGGTGCGGACCTCGCGTTCCACGGTCGGGACGATGACCGAGCTGAACGACCACCTCAAGCTGCTGTTCGCACGCTCGGCCGAGCTGTTCGACCGCCAGACCGGCCAGCGGGTGCGGCACGACTCGCCCGAGACGATCTACGCCGACCTGATGGCCCGCACGGCCGCGGCCGATCCGCGCTTGGTGCTCACCTTTCCCGTGGAGCTGCCGGCGAACACCACCGCCGAGGAGGTCGGGCAGTGGCTCGCGGCCAGCGGCTTTGCCCGCGTGCATGCCGAGCGGGAGGTGGCCTCGCCCACCGGGCCGCGCAAGGTGCTCGATGTGGTCGCCGACCGCTTCCGCATCCAGGGCACCGAGAAGTCGCGCGCCATCGAGGCCATCGAGGTGGCGCTCAAGCGCGGCTCGGGCCGCGTGAACGTGGTGGCCGAAGAGGAGGTGTGGCGCTACTCCACCGGCCTGCACTGCCCGGAGAGCGACATCCGCTACGGCGATCCGGTGCCGGCGCTCTTCTCGTTCAACTCCGCCATGGGCGCCTGCGAACGCTGCCGCGGCTTCGGCCGCGTGATCGGCGTCGACTGGGGCCTCGTGATCCCCGACCACCGCAAGACGCTGCGCTCCGGCGCCATCAAGCCGCTGCAGACCCCGGCGTGGCAGGAATGCCAGGACGACCTCATGCGTTACGGCGGCGAGGCCGGCATTCCGCGCGACACGCCGTGGTCGCAGCTCACCGAGGCCCAGCGCCGCTGGGTGATCGACGGTTCGCCGCACTGGAACGGCCACTGGAACAAGCAGTGGTACGGCATCCGCCGTTTCTTCGAGTACCTGGAGTCCAAGGCCTACAAGATGCACATCCGCGTGCTCTTGTCGAAGTACCGCAGCTACACGCCGTGCGACGCGTGCGGCGGCGCCCGGCTGAAAACCGAAGCGCTGCTGTGGCGCCTGGGCACTCAGGCCGGCGCCGATGCGGTGCTGGCGCCTACGCGCCGGTTCATGCCCGTGGGCGTGTCGTGGACACGCGAGCAGCTGGAGGCGATGCCCGGGCTCACGGTGCACGACCTGATGCTGCTGCCCATCCAGAAGCTGAAGGCCTTCTTCGACCGGCTGGCCGAGCCTGCCCCCGCCGGAGCAGACCCCCTGCACCTGCTCCTGCAGGAGATTCGCACCCGCCTGCGCTACCTCTGCGACGTGGGCATCGGCTACCTCACCCTCGACCGCCAGAGCCGCACGCTCTCCGGCGGCGAGGTGCAGCGCATCAACCTCACCACCGCGCTCGGCACCTCGCTGGTCAACACCATGTTCGTGCTCGACGAGCCGAGCATCGGTTTGCACCCGCGCGACATGAACCGCATCGTGCAGGCCATGCAGCGGCTGCGCGACGCGGGCAACACGCTGGTGGTCGTGGAGCACGATCCGGCCGTCATGCTCGCGGCCGACCGGCTCATCGACATGGGCCCGGGGCCGGGTGTGCGCGGCGGCAGCATCGTCTTCGACGGCACGCCGGAGGCCATCCGCCAAGCCGACACGCTCACCGGCGCCTACCTTGGCGCGCGCAAGAGCGTGGGCATGGGCATCAAGCGCATGGTTGGCGACTCGACGCCCCGGCTCATCGTGCAGGGCGCGCGCGAACACAACCTGAAGAACCTCACCGTCGAGCTGCCGCTGCAGCGGCTGGTGTGCGTGACCGGTGTGTCGGGCTCGGGCAAGAGCACGCTGATGCAGGACGTGCTGTTTCCCGCCCTGTCGCGTCACTTCGGCAAGCCGACCGAGACGCCGGGCGAGCACGATGCGCTGCTCGGTGCCGACTGGATCACCGACGCAGTATTCGTCGACCAGTCGCCCATCGGCAAGACCGCGCGCTCCAACCCGGCGAGCTACGTCGGCGCGTTCGACGAGATCCGCAAGCGCTTCGCGCAGGCGCCGCTCGCGCTGCAGCGCAGCTATGGCGCAGGCATGTTCAGCTTCAATGCCGGCGACGGCCGTTGCCCCACCTGCGGCGGCTCAGGCTTCGAGCACGTGGAGATGCAGTTCCTCTCCGACGTGTACCTGCGCTGCCCCGACTGCGACGGCCGCCGCTACCGCGCCGAGATCCTCGATGTGAAGATCGAGCGGCGCCTGCCCGGTGACACGCTGCGCGAGCTGTCGGTGGCCGACGTGCTGGAGCTCACCGTGAGCGAGGCCGTGCAGCTTTTCGCGCAAGACCGCGACGTGGTGCGCCTGTTGCAGCCCATCGTCGACGTAGGGCTCGAATACGTGAAGCTCGGCCAGCCGGTGCCCACGCTCTCGGGCGGCGAGGCGCAGCGGCTCAAGCTCGCGGGCTTCCTGGCCGAGGCTGCGCAGGCGGCCAGCGCGAGCCGCCAGCCGCTGGCGCGCAAGGGCACGCTGTTCATGTTCGACGAGCCCACCACCGGCCTGCACTTCGACGACATCGCCAAGCTGATGCGCGCGTTCCGCAAGCTGCTCGATGCCGGGCACTCGCTGGTCGTCATCGAGCACAACCTCGATGTGATCCGTGCCTGCGACTGGCTCATCGACCTCGGCCCGGAGGGCGGAGACGCCGGGGGCGAGCTGGTGTGCTGCGGCACGCCCGAGGACGTGCGGCGCCATGGCACTTCGCACACCGGCCGCGCGCTGCGCGAGTACGACGTCGCGCTGGGCCTGGCCCCGGCCGAAGCGCACGAGAAACTTCCCGAGGGGGAGGGCTGGGGTGAGGGCCTGCCCCTCCAGGCCGCCATCGCGGCCCGGCGCCGCACCGCCCACGCCGAAAGCGAAGGCGCCATCGACATCGTCAATGCCCGCGAGCACAACCTCAAGTCGCTCGATGTGCGCATCCCGCGTGGCCGCTTCAGCGTGATCACCGGCGTGTCGGGTTCGGGCAAGAGCACGCTCGCCTTCGACATCCTCTTCAACGAAGGTCAGCGCCGGTACCTCGAATCGCTCAATGCCTATGCGCGCAGCATCGTGCAGCCCGCCGGCCGCCCGGAGGTCGATGCGGTCTACGGCATTCCGCCGACGGTCGCCATCGAGCAGCGCCTGTCGCGCGGCGGGCGCAAGAGCACCGTGGCCACCACGACCGAGGTCTGGCATTTCCTGCGCCTGCTCTATGTGAAGCTGGGCCTGCAGCACTGCGTTCACGATGGCACGCCCGTGCAGCCGCAAAGCCCCGAGAGCATCGCCGCCCAGCTGCTGCGCGACCACAAGGGGCAGCACGTGGGCCTGCTGGCGCCGCTCGTGGTCAACCGCAAGGGCGTCTACACCGACCTCGCCAAATGGGCCAAGGCGCGCGGCCACACCCACCTGCGCGTGGATGGCGAGTTCGTGAACGTCGATCCCTGGCCGAGGCTCGACCGCTTCCGCGAGCACACGCTGGAGCTGCCCGTGGGCGACATCGTGGTGAGCCCCGACACCGAGGCCGAGCTGCGCGATCTGCTGGCGCGCACCCTCGCGCTGGGCAAGGGCGTGATGCACCTGCTGGCCCCGCTCGACGGCCTCAAGGGCGCCATGCTGGCCGACACCCCCACCGCGCACATCGGCACCGTGAAGGTGTTCTCCACCAAGCGCGCCTGCCCGTCCTGCGGCACCAGCTACCCCGAGCTGGACCCGCGCATGTTCAGCTACAACAGCAAGCACGGCTGGTGCAGCACTTGCGTGGGCACGGGCCTGGCCCTCACGCGCGAGCAGCGCAAGGCGTTCGACGAATCGCAGCGCGACCGCGACGACAAGGGACGCGAGCAGAGCTTCCCCGCCGAGGAGGCCGAGGTCGAAGGCGTGTCCGACGAGCCCTGTCCCGACTGCGGCGGCACCCGGCTCAACGCCATCTCGCGCGGCGTCACCTTCCAGGGCCACTCCATCGCCTGGATCGCGCAGTGGTCAGTGGGCGATGCGCGCCGCTGGGTCGAGTCGCTGCAACTCTCCGGCCGCGACGCCGAGATCGCACGCGACGTCCTCACCGAGATCCGCAGCCGGTTGGAGTTCCTCGAAGAGGTGGGCTTGGGCTACCTCACGCTCGACCGCGCCGCGCCCACGCTCTCGGGCGGCGAGGCCCAGCGCATCCGCCTGGCCGCGCAGCTCGGCAGCAACCTGCAAGGCGTGTGCTACGTGCTCGACGAGCCCACCATCGGCCTGCACCCGCGCGACAACCGCATCCTGCTGGACGCGCTGCACAAGCTGGGCACCAAGGGCAACACGCTGGTCGTCGTGGAGCACGACGAGGACACCATCCGCCGCGCCGACCACATCATCGACATCGGCCCCGGTGCGGGCAAGCGTGGCGGCACGCTCGTGGCCGAGGGCACGGTGACCGAGCTGGCCTCCCATCCTGCGTCGGTCACGGGCCGGCTGCTGGCCCAGCCGCTTGTGCATCCCTTGCAGGGGCGCCGCGAGGTTCTTCCTCTCCCTGATGGGGAGGGCAGGGCGGGGTCAGGCTGGCTCACCGTTCAGGAGGCCCATCTCCACAACCTGCAGCAGGTCACCGTCGACATCCCGCTACGCCGCCTCGTCGCCGTGACCGGCGTGAGCGGCTCGGGCAAGTCCACGCTGGCGCGCGACGTGCTGCTCGCCAACCTGCAGTTCATCAACACGCGCGGCGGCAAGCCCGCCTGGCACGGCTGCGAGGCCATCGAAGGCTGGCAGCAGATCGACCGCGTGCTGGAGGTCGACCAGACGCCCATCGGCAAGACCCCGCGCTCCTGCCCCGCCACCTACGTCGGCTTCTGGGATGCGATCCGGCGTCTGTACGCCGACACCCTGGAGGCCAAGGCGCGAGGCTACGCGCCGGCACGCTTCTCGTTCAACACAGGCGATGGCCGCTGCCCCGCCTGCGATGGCCAGGGCATGCGCACCATCGAGATGAGCTTCCTGCCCGACGTGAAGGTGCCCTGCGACGTGTGCCACGGCGAGCGATTCAACGCCGAGACGCTGGCCGTGAGCTGGCGCGGCAAGAGCATCGGCGACGTGCTGCGCATGGAGGTCGACGAGGCGGTCGAGTTCTTCGCCGCCATGCCGGGCATCGCGCACCCGCTGCAGCTGCTCAAGGACGTGGGCCTGGGCTACCTCACGCTGGGCCAGCCTTCGCCCACGCTATCGGGCGGCGAGGCGCAGCGCATCAAGCTCGTCACCGAGCTCACCAAGGTGCGCGACGACGTCACGCGACGCGGCAACAAGGCGCCCCACACGCTGTACGTGCTCGACGAGCCGACGGTCGGCCTGCACATGGCCGATGTCGAAAAGCTCATCCGCGTGTTGCACCGCCTCACCGACGGCGGCCACAGCGTGGTGGTGATCGAGCACGACCTCGACGTGATCGCCGAAGCCGACTGGATCATCGACCTCGGCCCCGAGGGCGGCGTGCGCGGCGGCGGCGTGGTGGCCGCCACCACGCCGGAGGGCCTGGTCGCGTGCGATGCGAGCCACACCGGCGCGGCGCTCAAGCCCGTGCTCTCGCGTGCGCCGCGGGCCCAACCGGAGGTGATGGTCGCGTCCGAGTAGGCGTTGTTCTTGGAGAGCGATGCAGGCATGGCTTCGTGCATCCACGACACCCCGGAAAGAGCGATCCAGCGAGCGCCCCGCCGCGCTTGACGCGCCTTGCGTCCACAGACAGAACCCGAAAAGCATCAGCCCATGCCCATCAAGAAATCCGACCTCTATTCCAAGCTCTGGGCGTCCTGCGACGAACTGCGTGGCGGCATGGATGCCAGCCAGTACAAGGACTACGTGCTGGTGCTGCTGTTCATCAAGTACATCAGCGACAAGTACGCCGGCCAGCCTTTCGCGGCCATCCATGTTCCGCCGGGGGCCAGCTTTTCCGACATGGTGGCGCTCAAGGGCAAGAGCGACATCGGCGACCAGATCAACAAGAAGATCATCCGCCCGCTCGAAGAGGCCAACCGCCTGCGCATCAAGGCCGACTTCAACGACGACGCCCTGCTCGGCTCGGGCAAGGAAAAGGTCGACAAGCTCACCCACCTGATCAGCATCTTCGAGTCGAAGGACCTCGACTTCTCCCGGCACCGCGCCGATGGCGACGACATCCTCGGCGACGCCTACGAATACCTGATGCGCCACTTCGCCACCGAGAGTGGCAAGAGCAAGGGCCAGTTCTACACGCCGGCCGAGGTGAGCCGCGTGATGGCGCAGGTGCTGGGCATCGCCAAGGCGAAAACCAGCCCGGACACCACCGTGTACGACCCCACCTGCGGCTCGGGCTCGCTGCTGCTGAAGGTGGCCGAGGCTGCGCCCACGCCGGTGAGCGTGTACGGCCAGGAGAAGGAAGAAGTCACCAGCGGCTTGGCGCGCATGAACATGATCCTGCACAAGAACCCCGGTGCAGTGATCGAGCAGGGCAACACCCTGGCCGACCCGAAGTTCCTGGACGGCGAGCAGCTCAAGACTTTCGACTTCGTGGTGGCCAACCCGCCGTTCTCCGACAAGCGCTGGAGCAACGGCCTGAGCGGCGACAAGTACAAGCGCTTCGAGGGCTTCGGCACGCCGCCCGACAAGCAGGGCGACTACGCCTACCTGCTGCACATCGTGCGCTCGCTCAAGAGCACGGGTCGGGCCGCGTGCATCCTGCCGCACGGTGTGCTGTTCCGTGGCAACGCCGAGGCCGAGATCCGCAAGAGCCTGGTGCGGCGTGGCCTCGTCCACGCCATCATCGGCCTGCCCGCCAACCTGTTCTACGGCACCGGCATCCCCGCCTGCATCATCGTCATCGACAAGGCCGGCGCCGCCGCGCGCAAGGGCATCTTCATGATCGACGCCGCCCAGGGCTACATGAAGGACGGCCCCAAGAACCGCCTGCGCGAGCGCGACATCCATCGCATCGTCGATGCGTTCACCACGCTGGACGGCAGCGACCCGCGCTACGCCCGCATGGTCGGCTTCGACGAGATCGAGAAGAACGACTTCAACCTCAACCTGCCGCGCTACATCGACAGCAGCACGCCCGAAGACCCGCAGGACATCGACGCCCACCTCAACGGCGGCATCCCCGAGGCCGACGTGCAGGCCCTAAGCCGCTACTGGGCCGTGTGCCCGCAACTGCAGGCCGCCCTGTTCAAGCCCCGGCGGCCGGGCTATGTGGACCTGACGGTCGCGCCCGCCGCCATCAAGCCCACCATTCACCAGCACCCCGAGTTCCAGGTGTTCACCCAGGCCATGAACGGCCACTTCGAGGCGTGGCGGGCGCAGGTGGCGCAGCGGCTCAAGTCATTGGCGCCGGGCTTCCACCCCAAGGAGCTGATCCACGAACTGGCCGAAGGCCTGCTGGCCCACTACGAACACCAGCCCACCGCGCAGCCGCTGATCGACCCCTACGCCGTCTACCAGCACCTGATGGACTACTGGGCCGAGACGATGCAAGACGACGCCTACCTGATCACCGAAGACGGCTGGAAGGCGCAAACCTACCGCGTGCTGGAGACCCGGAAGAACAAGGACGGCACGCTGGGCAAGACGGTGGACAAGGGCTGGGCCTGCGACCTGGTGCCCAAGGCCTTGCTGGTGCAGCAGTACTTCGCGGCCGAGCAAGCCGAGCTGGACCGGCTGGCCGCCGAACTGGAAAGCACGCAGGCGGCGCAGACCGAGCTGGAGGAGGAACACAGCCGCGAGGATGCGGTGTTTGGCGGCTTCGACAAGATCAACGACAAGGAAGTGAAGTCGCGGATCGAGGAGATCGGGGGCGATGCGGACTCGGCCGATGAGCTGGCGGTGTTGCGGCGGTGGCTGGTCTTGTCAGAGCAGGGTGGGGCGCTGAAGAGGCGCATCAAGACACTGGATGCGGAGCTGGACGCGAAGGCCTTGGCGCGTTACCCCACGCTGACCGCCGACGAGGTGAAGGCGCTGGTCGTGGACCACAAGTGGATGGCTACCCTGAGCAATGCCGTGCATGGCGAACTGGACCGCGTGAGCCAGGCGCTTACGGGGCGCGTGAAGGAGTTGGCAGAGCGGTATGGGGTGACGATGCCGCAGTTGGTGAAGAAGGTGGAGGACCTGGAATCTCGGGTGGCCGAGCACCTTGCGAAGATGGGGTTTGCATGGATTTGAGTGGATCGACCCAGACGAGAAGTCAAACTCTGCAGGCACCATTGCCCAGCGCCCGGGCGTTGCCTGCAGACTGGACCGAGCGGAGCGTCGGTGAGTTTTGTACGGTGAAGACCGGACCCTTCGGAACGCTGTTGAAGGCGAGTGAGTACTCCGAATTCGAAGGTGTTCCAGTCATATCGGTCGGTGAAATTCGTGAGGGCCACTTCCGCATCACCGAACACACTCCACTCGTCCCTGAATCCGTTCAAACGCGACTGCCACAGTACCTTCTCCGAGCCGGCGATGTCGTCTTTGGTCGCAAGGGTGCGGTTGAGCGGTCTGCATTGGTGCGGCAAGACCAATCTGGTTGGTTCTTGGGATCGGATGGCATGGCGGTACGTCCAACGGAAGCGCATTGCCCTGAATACATTGCCGCGCAGTTCCAAAGTTTTAGCGTTCGTCAGTGGCTGTCGCTGAACTCGACCGGCACAACCATGGCTTCGATGAACCAGGGTGTGCTGTCACGTGTGTCCATTCCGTTCCCGCCTACGGTCGCTGAGCAGCGGATTATTTCGTTATCGCTCACCGACGCCGACGCCCTGATCGACTCGCTGGAGCAACTGCTGACCAAGAAGCGCCAGATCAAGCAAGGCGCCATGCAGGAACTGCTCACCGGCAAGCGGCGGTTGCCTGGGTTCAGCGACCAATGGCAGCCACGGACGATGGGCGAGTTGTTCGACTTCAGCGGTGGCTTGACCGCCAGTCGTAATCAACTTGGCGGCGCCGGGACTTGCTATCTGCACTACGGCGATATCCATCTGTCCGGCAAGACCTACATTGACCTCGATACCGAGCACCACGAAATGCCGCGACTGGATGTCGATGTTGGGAAGGTCGCCTCCTCAGCACTGCTGAAGAACGGGGATGTGGTCTTCGTAGATGCGTCTGAAGATGACGAAGGCGTGAGCAAGCACGTCGTGATCCATAGCAGTGACGACCGCCCGCTGATCTCCGGCCTTCACACAATCGTCGCAAGACCTAAGACTGACGATCTGGTCGACCTATACAAGCGCTACTGCTTCCAAGCAGCCGCAGTACACGCGCAGTTTCGCTTCTACGCCGTAGGCACGAAGGTCTCGGGTGTCAGCAAAGGGAATATTGGGAAGATCGTGCTGAACATCCCATCGACTGGGGAGCAGACCCAGATTGCGAATTGCCTCTGCGGCATAGACGCCGAAGTCACCGCCATCGAAGCCCGCCTCACCAAAGCCCGCGCCCTCAAGCAAGCCATGGCCCAAGCCCTGCTGACCGGCCGCATCCGCCTCGTGCCGCCCCACGCCACGCCACCCGGCGGGCAGGACGGCCATCCAACCACAGGCTTGGCGAGGAACACGCCGTGAGCCTGGAAGGCCAACTCCGCGACCAGAAGTCCCTGCGAGCCGTGACCGGCAAGGCGGCTGACTGGCACGAAATCGCCAAGGACTGCATCGCCTTCGCCAATGCCTGCGGCGGCCTCCTGCTGCTGGGCATCGAGGACGGGCAGACGGAACCGCCGGCCGACCAGCGCATCCCCGCTGACCTGCCCGACACCCTGCGCCGCAAGCTGGCCGAGCGCACCGTCAACGTCACCGTGCTGCCGGACGTGGTGACCGCGCCCAATGGTGGCCAGTACATCGCGCTGCGCATCTCCCGGGCCGTCGCCGTGGCATCGACCACCGATGGCCGCTACTTCTTGCGCGTGGCCGACCAGAGCAAGCCGGTGACGGGCGACGACGTGATGCGGTTGGCCAGCGAACGTGCCGCCCTGCCGTGGGAGACGCAGACCACCCTCCAACTGCCCCGTGCCGAGGCCGACCCAGTGCAGCAGCGCACGCTGCTGCGGGCCCTGCGCGCGTCCGACCGGGTGAAGGCCTCGGTCAAGGAGAAGTCCGACGACGAACTGTTGGACCACTACCAGCTGGCCCGAGGGCCTCTGCTGACCCATCTGGGCGTGTTGTGCATCGGCCAGCAGCACCAGCGCGCCCAGTTGGCCACGGCGCCGGTGATCCAGTTCATCAAGTACGACGAGCACGGCCAGAAGGTGAACAAGCTGGTGTGGGACGACCACACGCTGAGCCCGATGGCCCTGATCGAGGCGGTGTGGGAGCAGGTGCCCGACTTCCGCGAGCGCTACGAGCTGCCCGATGGCCTGTACCGCCAGCACGTGCCCGCCTTCGACGAAGTGGTGGTGCGCGAGCTGCTGGTCAATGCCCTGGTGCATCGCCCCTACACCCAGCGCGGCGACATCTTCCTGAACCTGCACCCCGACCGGCTGGAGGTGGTGAACCCGGGCCCGCTGCCGCTGGGTGTGACGCCACAGAACGTGCTGCACACCACCGTGCGCCGCAACGACCACCTGGCTCGCCTGTTCCATGACCTGAAGCTGATGGAGCGCGAAGGCAGTGGTTTCGACCGGATCTTCGAGGTGCTGTTGTCGCAAGGCCGGCCGATGCCTGAGCTGATCGAGACCCACGACCGCGTACAGGTCACGGTGCGCCGCCGCATCCACACGCCCGAGGTCATCGACTTCATCGCCAAGGCCGACCAGACCTACCCGCTCACCCAGCGCGAGCGCATCACCCTGGGCTTGCTGGCCCAGCACGATGCGTTGACGGCCCGCGAGCTGGCGACGATGCTGGAACTGCCCACGGTGGAGGCCCTGCAGCCTTGGCTCAAGCGCTTGCTGGAGTGGCAACTGGTGAACAGCGCTGGCCGCACCCAGGCTACGCGCTACTTCGTTGAACCGGGACTGCTGCGCGCCCTGAACTTCAGCGCGGCCACTACGCTCAAGCGCATCGAGCCGCATCGCCTCGCGGCCCTGGTGCTGGAGGACCTGCGGCGCTATCCCGAATCGGCGATCAGCGCCATCCATCAGCGCGTGGGCGGCGAGATCCACCCGAAGCAAATCAAGCGTGCGCTGGACGAGCTGATCGAACGTGGCGCCGTGCGCTTCGAGGGCAGCAACCGATGGCGGCGGTACTGGGCGGCGTGATGAATGACCTATCGGACATGGCAAGCCGTATCGACGATAGTCGGGCGATAGAAGGTGGGCGATACGCCGCGCCGCTCCGGTGAATCAATGGCTTATATCAACCATGGCCGCCCAGGGAGGGCCGCATGAGCGACAGCATCAGCAAGCCGGAGCGCGCCACACAGCAGCGGGTGATCCGGCTGTTCACCGAAAGCCTCGGTTACCGCTACCTGGGCGATTGGTCTGACCGGGCCGGCAACCACTGCATCGAAGAAGAACGGCTGACGGCCTTCCTGGCCCGCAGCGGCTACAGCCCTGAGCACATCAGCGCCGCGCTGCACAAGCTGCGATCCGAGGCGCTGCTGCACGGCCGCACGCTCTACGCCGCCAACCAGGCCGTGTACCAGCTTCTGCGCTACGGCATTCCGGTAAAGGTGGCGGCCGGCGCGGTGAACGAAACGGTGCACCTGGTGAACTGGGACCAGCCCGCCGGCAACGACTTCGCCATTGCCGAAGAGGTGACGCTCAAGGGGCGCGGCACCTCAGGCCATGAACGCCGGCCCGACCTCGTGCTCTACCTCAACGGCATCGCGGTCGGCGTGCTGGAGCTGAAGAGCAGCCGCATCGGCCTGGGGGAGGGCATTCGCCAGTGCCTGTCGAACCAGCAGCCCGAATTCAACGACTGGTTCTTCAGTACCGTGCAGCTGGTGATGGCCGGCAACGATTCCGAAGGCCTGCGCTACGGCACCATCGAGACGCAGGAAAAGTACTTCCTCACCTGGAAGGAAGACGAGGCCGACAACGCCGGCTACAAGCTCGACAAGTACCTGGCCAAGCTGTGCAGCAAGGCGCGGCTGCTGGAGCTGATCCACGACTTCGTGCTGTTCGACGGTGGCGTGAAGAAGCTGCCCCGGGTGCACCAGTACTTCGGCATCAAGGCCGCCCAGGTCCACGTGCAGCAGCGGCGCGGCGGCATCATCTGGCACACCCAGGGCGCGGGCAAGAGCATCCTGATGGTGCTGCTGGCCAAGTGGATTTTGGAGAACCAGCCGGCCGCCCGTGTGGCCATCGTCACCGACCGCGACGAGCTCGACCGCCAGATCGAGCGGGTGTTCAAGGATGCGGGCGTCACCATACACCGCAGCCAGAGCGGCCGCGACCTGATGGCCGAACTGGCGCAGCCCAACCCTCGGTTGCTGTGCTCGCTGGTGCACAAGTTCGGCCGCCGCGATGTGGACGATTTCGAGGCCTTTGTGCGCGACCTGGCCGCGCGGCCCAGCCCCACCCAGGGTGAGATCGTCGTCTTTGTGGACGAGTGCCACCGCACCCAGGGCGGCAAGCTGCACCGGCTGATGAAGGCCATGATGCCCAACGCGGTGTTCATCGGCTTCACGGGCACGCCGCTGCTCAAGTCGGATGCCCAGACCAGCCTGGAGGTGTTCGGCGGCTACATCCACACCTACAAGTTCGCCGAAGCCGTGGAAGACGGCGTGGTGCTCGATCTGGTGTACGAGGCCCGCGACATCGACCAGAAGCTGGGCAGCACCGAGCAGATCGACCTATGGTTCGAGGCCAAGACCCGCGGCCTCAACGACTGGCAGAAGGACGAGCTGAAGAGGCAGTGGGGCACGATGCAGAACGTGCTCAGCTCACGCGCCCGCATGGACCGCGTGGTGGCCGACATCGTGTTCGACTTCGCCGTGAAGCCGCGTCTGTCCAACGAGCGCGGCAACGCCATCCTGGTGGCCTCCAGCATCTACGAGGCCTGCAAGTACTTCGTGCTGTTCGGCAAGACGGTGTTCAAGGGCCGCTGCGCGGTGGTCACCTCCTACAACCCGCAAGCGTCGGACGTGAGCAAGGAAGAGACCGGCGCCAACACCGAGAGTGACAAGCAGTTCATCTACAGCACCTACACCGAGCTGCTGAAGGACGTGGTGGCCGAGCCCGGCAAGACCAAGACCGAGGTCTACGAGCAGCAGGTGAAAGACCGCTTCATCAAGGCCCCGGCGCAGATGAAGCTGCTGATCGTCGTGGACAAGCTGCTGACCGGCTTCGACGCACCGCCGTGCACCTACCTCTACATCGACAAGTCGATGCAGGACCACGGCCTGTTCCAGGCCATCTGCCGCACCAACCGGCTCGACGGCGACGACAAGGACTTCGGCCACATCGTCGACTACAAGGATTTGTTCAAGAAGGTGGAGAAGGCGATTGCTGTCTACACCGCCGAGCTGGACCACAGCGCGGGCGGCGCGGACCCGGAGATCCTGGTCAAGGATCGGCTGGAAGCCGGCCGAGAACGACTGGACGACGCGGTGGAAGCCCTGGCCCTGCTGTGCGAGCCGGTCGAGCCGCCGAAGGGCGACTTGCAGCACATCCACTACTTCTGCGGCAACACCGAAATTGCAGGCGACATGAAGGCGCGCGAGCCCCATCGCGTGGCGCTCTACCGGGCCGTGGTGACCCTGGTGCGGGCCTACGCGAACCTGGCTGACGAGTTGGAGGCGGCCGGCTACACGCCGGCGCAGATCGAGCGCCTGAAGGGCCTGCAGAAGCATTACCTCAACCTGCGCGAAATCATCCGCAAGGCGGCCGGCGAAACCCTGGACCTGAAGCCTTACGAGGCGGACATGCGCCACCTCATCGACACCTACATCGAAGCCCAGGCGCCGCGCAAGATCTCGCCCTTCGATGGCATCGGCCTGCTGGACCTGATCGTCAAGACGGGCATCGCCGACGCGATTGCCGAGCGACTGGGCGAGATGAAGGGCAACAAGGAGTCCATCGCCGAGACGATCGAAAACAATGTCCGCAGCAAGATCCTGAAGGAGCAGCTGACCGACCCGGCCTACTTCGCCAAGATGTCGGCCCTGCTGGACGAGATCATCCGCCTGCGCAAGGAAAGGGCCATCGAGTACGAGGACTACCTCGCGCGCATCGCCGACGTGGCCAGGAAGGTGAGCGCCGGCAAGGCCGACGACACGCCCGAGCAGTTGAAGACGACGGGGCAGCTGGCTCTGTACAACAACCTGAAGGACCACCTGTCTGCCCATGCCTTGCTGGAGTCCGCACCTCCCTACGCCGGCGCCACCACGGCCCTGGCCACGGCCCTGAAGCTGGACGCCGCCATCAAGGCCAAGCGGCCCGATGGTTGGCGCGGCGTGGTGGCCAAAGAGCAGATGGTCAAGCAGGCCATGTTCAGCGTGCTGAAGGACATCAACGAAGTGAACCGTCTGTTCCCCATCGTCTACGCCCAGAAGGAGTACTGATGCGCGACGTGCTTGACCTGGGCGAGCTGCACGCCGAGGTGACCCGCAAGGCGATCAAGCACGTGCACCTGAGCGTGCTGCCCCCGGTGGGCAAGGTGCGCGTGGCCGCGCCGCAGGGCATGCCCCTGGACACGATTCGCCTGTTCGTCATCTCGAAGCTGGCCTGGATCCGTTCGCAGCAGCGCAAGCTGCAGTCGCAGGAGCGAGAGACCCCGCGCGAGTTCTTGAACAAGGAAAGCCACTACCTGTGGGGCAAGCGCTACCTGCTGGAGATCCGCTATGCCGATGCCGCGCCGCAAGTGAGCGTGACGCCCCGCAAGCTGCATCTGCAGGTGCGCCCCGGCACCGATCAGGCGCGATGCGAAGACGTGCTGGATGGGTGGTACCGACAACAGGTGCGCGAGGCGGTGCCCGCTCTGCTGGCCCAGTGGGAGCCACTGCTGCGGGTGCGAGCCCGCCGGGTGTTCGTGCAAAGAATGAAGACCCAATGGGGCAGCTGCACGCCCCAGTCAGGCTACATCCGGCTCAACACCGACTTGGCCAGGAAGCCGCCCGAGTGCTTGGAATACATCGTGGTGCATGAGCTTGTGCACTTGCTGGAGCCGACGCACAACGAACGGTTCTCGGCGCTGATGGATTTGTACTTGCCGATCTGGCAGCACCTGCGCAAGCAGCTCAATCGCCTCCCGGTCAGACACGAGGATTGGTCCTACTGATCGGCGGGGCGACAGGAGCGCATCAAAGCAGCGTGATGTCCGGCAACGTGACGAGCGACGTCTCGCGCATCACCTGCACGAAGTCGCCGATGTAGGGCTTGTCGTCCAGTCGCTGCAGGGCGACCGCGTAAAGCCGCCCGGTGAGCCCCTCGGGGCCGATGCGCTGGCTCGCCACGTAGCCGCGCTCCAGGTAGCCGGCGACGGCCCATCGCGGGAGCGCGGCCAGGCCGCGCCCGCTCGCCACGAGTTGCAGCATCGCCACGGTCAGCTCGGTGGTGCGGCGGGCCGGCTCCACGCCAGCGGGCTTCAGCACGCGCCGCACCAGGTCGAGCATCTCGTCGGGCACGGGGTAGGTGATCAGCGTGTGCTCGGCGAAATCGGCTGCATCGAGGTGCGGTTTCTGCAGCAGCGCGTGTCCCTTGGGCAGCAGCGCCACGATCTCGAACTGGAACAGCGGATGCACGACGACGCCGCTCTCGGCCTCATCGAAGTCCGAGACGATCGCCAGTTCGGCGCGGTCTTGGTGCAGCAGCCCGACGGGGTCGGCGTGGAAGCCGGAGACGATGTCCAGCTCGACTTCCGGCCAGCGTTCGCGCAACGCGTCCATGGCCGGCATCAGCCAGTCGAAGCAGGTGTGGCATTCGACGGCGATGCGCAGCGAGCCCGCAGCGCCACTGACCAGGCGCTGCACGTCGCGTTCGGCATCCGAGAGCTGCGGCAGCACGGCGTCAGCCGCGCGCAGCAGGCGCTGGCCCGGCGCCGTGAACGCCACCGGCTGGGACTTGCGCTCGAACAGCGGCGTGCCGTACTGGTCTTCGAGCGCCTTGAGCTGGTACGACAGCGCGGACTGCGTCAGGTTGAGCAACTGCGCGGCACGCGACAGGCTGCCGGTGTCACGCAGCGCGACGAGGGTCCGCAGGTGACGCAGTTCCAGGATCGAGTTCATGAGCCGGATTCATGTTGAGCGCGAAAAAAAACCGCTTGAATCATAGATCCCCCGTGCGGATCATCGCAAGCCGAATTCATTCAATTTGAGACTGAGCATGATCCGCACTCATATCCTTGGTTTCCCGCGCATGGGCGCACAGCGGGAGCTGAAGCTCGCCCTGGAAAAGCACTGGCGAGGCGAGATCGGCGCCGCGGCGCTGGAAGAGGTCGGCCGCGAGCTGCGCCGGCGCCATTGGGCGCTGCAGCACACGTCGGGGCTCGACTTCGTGACCGTCGGCGACTTTGCCTACTACGACCACGTCGCGAACCACATCCAGATGCTCGGCTGCGAGCCGGCGCGCTTCCAGTTCACGGGTGCAGAGCCGGAGCTGGCGCGCTACTTCACGATGGCGCGCGGCGTCGCGGGCGAGCATCTGGCCGGACAGGCACCCCACGCCACCAGCGAGTGCAGTGCACACGCGGCAGCGGCAGGGGGTGGGCGGCCGGCCCTGGAGATGACCAAGTGGTTCGATACGAACTACCACTACCTCGTGCCGGAGTTCGGGCCACAGACAACGTTCCGGTTGGCCTCGCGCCGGTTGCTCGACGAGGTCGACGAGGCGCAGGCTCTCGGCTATGTGGTCAAGCCGGTGCTGCTGGGGCCGCTGAGTTTCCTGTGGCTGGGCAAGTCCAAGAGCGAAGGCTTCGATCGCCTCGGCCTGCTCGATCGCCTGCTGCCCGTTTACGTCGAGCTGTTGGCACGCCTTGGCGCCGCCGGGGTGCAGTGGGTGCAGATCGACGAGCCGATCCTCGGCCTGGATTTGCCCCCGGCGTGGTTGAACGCCTTCGATCGTGCCTACGGGGCGCTGAAGGCCGCGCACATGTCCATCATGCTGGCCACGTACTTTGCGCCGCTGCAGGAGAACCTTCGACTCGCCTGTGACCTGCCGGTCGCAGGCCTGCACGTCGATGCCGTGCGGGCGGGCGACGAGCTCGATGCGGTGGTCGCCGCGCTTCCGCTGGACAAGGAGCTGTCGGTCGGGGTCATCGACGGGCGCAACATCTGGCGCACGGACCTCGACCGGGCCTTGGTCGCCCTTCGCACGGCGGCTGGCCGGCGACACAACCGGCTGTGGGTCGCCCCATCCTGCTCGCTGCTGCACGTGCCGTTCTCGCTGGCGCAGGATGGGTCGCTCGATGCCGAGCTGCGCTCGTGGCTGGCGGGCGCCAAGGAGAAGCTCTCCGAGGTGCACGTTCTCAAGTGCGCTTTGAGCCGGGGGGATGCGTGCGTCGCCGCTGAGCTGGCCGAGGCGCGCGCCGCGCTCGCCTCCCGCGCTGCCAGCGAGCGCGTGCGCAACCCGGCGGTCGCCCGGCGTGCAGCGACCCTGCCTGCGCACGCCGATCGACGCACGTCCTCGTTCAGCGTGAGACAGGCCAGGCAACGCTCGCGCTTCGCGCTGCCGTCGTTCCCGACGACGACCATCGGCTCGTTTCCGCAGACGGCCGAGATCCGCGCCGCGCGGGCCGCCTACAAGCGGTCAGAGATGTCGGCCGACGCCTACCGCGCCGCCATGCAGCGGGAGATTGCGCACGCGGTCCAGGTGCAGGAGGAGATCGGCCTGGACGTACTCGTGCACGGTGAAGCCGAACGCAACGACATGGTGGAGTACTTCGGCGAACAGCTCGAAGGCTTCGCCTTCACGGCTAATGGCTGGGTGCAGTCCTATGGCTCGCGCTGCGTGAAGCCGCCGGTGCTGTTCGGCGACGTGTCCCGGCCCAAGGCGATGACGTTGGATTGGACCGTTTACGCTCAGAGCCTGACGCGCCGCCCGATGAAGGGAATGCTCACCGGGCCGATCACGATGCTGCAGTGGTCCTTCGTGCGCGACGACCAGCCGCGCGCCGACACGGCGCTGCAGATCGCCCTCGCCATCCGCGACGAGGTTGTCGATCTGGAGGCCGCCGGCATCGGGATCATCCAGATCGACGAACCGGCCATCCGGGAAGGACTGCCACTGCGACGCGCGCAATGGAAGACCTACCTGGACTGGGCCGCGCGTGCATTCCGTGTCTCGGCCAGCGGCGTGCGCGACGAGACGCAGATCCACACCCACATGTGCTACTCGGAGTTCAACGACATCCTGCCCGAGATCGCCTCGATGGATGCCGATGTGATCACCATCGAGACGAGCCGCTCCGACATGGAGTTGCTGCGCGGCTTCGGCGAGTTCAGGTACCCGAACGAAATCGGCCCCGGTGTCTACGACATCCACTCGCCGAGGGTGCCGGCCACCGAGCAGATGGTGGCCCTGCTGAAGAAGGCTGCCGAGGTTATTCCGCGAGAGAACCTCTGGGTGAACCCGGACTGCGGGCTGAAGACGCGCAGCTGGGATGAGGCGACAGCCGCCTTGCGGAACATGGTCGATTCGGCGCAGGCGGTGCGACGTACGCTGGCATGACGGCAGGCAAGGCACTGCACGAGTGCTCTGCGCGGAACAAAGCGTCATGAAGACCGCAGCACGGGTCGCCTGCCGTTGTTGCGCCGCTTGCGCAGGGGTCCACCCTGAGCTGCGCGGCGCGCCTAGTCAGGCGACCCGTGCCGCGGTCTTCGAAACGTCAGCTCGCTTCGGACAGGTCGTTGACGCCTTGTTCCGCGCAGAGCACTAGGCGCGAAGCCGGCGCTGCAGCCGCCACCCCAGCAAGACCGCCACGATCGCTGCGTAGACCGCCACCTCGGAAAGGTCGTTCTTCGCCGCGCGCATCCAAAAGAAGTGCAGCAGCGCAAGCAGCACGATCGCATACACGAGCTGGTGCAGCCGCTGCCAGCGCGCCGCGCCCAACGCCCGGATCGCCCGGTTGAACGACGTGGCCGCGAGCGGGAGCATCAGCACGAGCGCGGTGAAGCCGACCAGCGCGAACGGCCGCTTCGGGATGTCGGCCGCGATGGTCGCCGGGTCCAGACCCATGTCGAGCCACGCGTACGACAGGAAGTGCAGCACCGCGTAGAAGAAGGTGAACAAGCCCAGCATGCGCCGAAAGCGCGCCAGTGCCGGCTGCCCCGTCCACTGCCGCAGCGGCGTCACGGCAAGGGTGATGCACAGCAGGCGCAGCGTCCAGTCGCCGGTGGAGCGTATGAGTGCCTCTGCCGGGTTGGGGCCCAGCGTGTCGGCCCAGGCGCCCTGGAAGAGCCACGCGAATGGCAGCAGGCACAGCACAAACAGCAGCGGCTTGGCGGCCGGATGCAGCAGCGCATGCGCGGGCCGCGCTCCGGAACCTTTTTTCAGGACGGCCGACATCGCGTCTCGTGCCCGTCAGAACTGCTTGGCGAGGTCCATGCCCGCGTAGAGCTGGCCCACTTGCGCCTCGTAGCCGTTGAACATCAGCGTCGGCCGCTTGCGCTGGAACAGGCCGTCCTCGCCGATGCGGCGCTCCGTGGCCTGGCTCCAGCGCGGGTGGTCGACCTTCGGGTTCACGTTCGAGTAGAAGCCGTACTCGTGCGACGCCGCCCGCATCCAGCTCGTCTTTGGTTGCTGCTCCACGAAGCGGATCTTCACCAGCGACTTGCCGCTCTTGAAGCCGTACTTCCACGGCACCACCACGCGCACCGGCGCCCCGTTCTGGTTGGGCAGCACCTCGCCGTACAGCCCGAAGCCCAGCAGCGTGAGCGGGTGCATGGCCTCGTCCATGCGCAAGCCTTCCACATAAGGCCAGTCCAGCACGGAGGAGCGCAGGTTGCGCATGGTCTTCGGGTCGGCCTGGGTCACGAACTCCACGTACTTCGCGTTGCCGGTGGGCTCCACGCGGCGGATCAGCTCGGCCAGCGAGTAGCCGATCCACGGGACCACCATCGACCAGCCCTCCACACAGCGCAGCCGGTAGATGCGCTCTTCCTGAGGCGCCAGCCGCAGCAGCTCGTCGATGTCATAGACCTTGGGCTTCTTCACCGCGCCCTCCACCGACACGGTCCAGGGCCGGGTCTTCAACGCATGAGCATGGCGGGCGGGGTCGGCCTTGTCCGTGCCGAACTCGTAGAAGTTGTTGTACGTGGTCGCGTCCTCGTACGAAGTCGGCTTGTCCATCACGACCGCGCCGGGCACTGCGCTGCGCGCGGCGCGCAGGGCGGCGAGCTTGCCCGGCCGCGTCGTCTGCGCGTGGGCTTCGCGTGCAACCCAGGCGGCCAGCGCGCCACCGGCCGCGCTGCTCGCCATCAAAGCGAGCAGCCGCCGCCGGTCTTCATACACGCTGCGGGGCGTGATCTCGGAGGAAGGCAGGGAGTGGCCGCGGTCTTTGAGCAGATGCATGGCGACGGTTCCGTGTAAGGAGCGAAGGGGCGGGGGCGCGGGGCCGTCCCGATCGGTCGCCTGCCGGCCCCTGTTTCTTACATGCTAGCCCCATGGGAAAACGGCAATGCCCGTGCGGACTACGGAACGTTCAATGAAACGCCGCCTCGACCCTTCTGGACCGCCGCGGGGGCAAAACTGGCGCGGTCCCGACCCTGGGCCGTTCAGATCACGTCGCCGAAATCCGTGGCCTGCGCGAACAGCCGCAGCGAGGCCTTCGACACCCGCTCACGGAAGCTCTTTCGGGCGAACAGCTTGGCCTGGGCTTCCGCCGGCAGGTCGGTGATGTTGATGATGTTCTTGACGATCAGCGTGTCGATCACGTCCTCGATCACGCGCACGAACTCGGCGTCGAGCCGGGTGAAATCCTCAGCCGGCGCCCCGGTGGGTCGGCCGAGGAAAGCGTGCACCTCCGGATGCCGCTCGTCGAGAAACTCCGTCGCCTGCATCGTGCGTTCGCGATGCAGGCTCTCGATGCGGCCATCCGCGCCGCGGCGAACGTAAGGCATGGGCAGGCGTGAAGTCGAAGCTGCCGCCCACTTTATACGTACCGGCCGCTCACGGTTCACAGCTCGCCGTAGGAATGCAGTCCCGACAGGAACATGTTCACGCCCAGGAACGCGAAGCTCGTCACGGCCAGCCCCACCAGGGCCCACCATGCGGCCACCGGCCCGCGCAGGCCCTTCATGAGCCGCATGTGCAGCCAGGCCGCGTAGTTGAGCCACACGATCAGCGCCCAGGTCTCCTTCGGGTCCCAGCTCCAGTAGCCGCCCCAGGCCTCCGCAGCCCAGAAGGCGCCCAAGATGGTCGCGATGGTGAAGAAGGCGAAGCCGACCGCGATGGACTTGTACATCACGTCGTCCAACACCTCGAAGGCCGGAAGCCGCTGCGCGATGCGCCGCCGGGCCGCCAGGATGCTGCCTGTGATCAGCGCCGCAGCACCGAAGTACACCGCCCAGTAGCTGCTGAGTGCCTCGATGGGGTTCTTGCGGAACACGAGCGGCTCCAGGCACAGCACCACGCCGAGCACGAACAGCGGCACGAGCTTCACCCAGCTGCCTTCGCCGGCATGGCGCTTGATCAGGTAAGAAAAGGCAACCATCGCCGACAGCGCGAACGAGCCGTAGCCAATGAAATTCGCCGGCACGTGCAGCTTCATCCACCAGCTCTGGAGCGCCGGCACCAAAGGCTGGATCTCATGCGCTTCGCGCACCACCGTGTACCACAGCAGAAAGCCCACCGCGGCGCTCACCACCAGCATCACAAAGGCCCCCAGCGCCCGCGTGGCGTAATGCTGCTCGTAGTACAGGTAGAACAGCGCGGTCAACCAGCAGAACAGCACGAACACCTCGTACAAATTGCTGACCGGGATGTGCCCCACATCGGGCGCGATCTGGTGGCTTTCGAACCAGCGCACGAGCGTGCCCGTGAGCGCCATGAATACGGCCACCCACGCGAGCCGCGTGCCCAGCCGTCCGGCCGTGCCCTCCCCACCGCGTGACACGAGGGCGATCCAGTAGAACGTGGTGCTCATGAAGAACAGCACGCTCATCCACAAGATGGCGCTCTGGCTCGACAGGAAATACTTGAGCAGGAACACCTGGTCCGCCCGCGACAGGTCGGCACCGAAGTCGTCGGTGGCGCGGGCGTACAGCGCCACCGCCAGCAGCGAGGCTGCACCCACGGCGAGCATGAGCACGCGCAGCCGTCCCCAGAACCAACCTAGTGCCACCGCGGTCGGGATCGCGCCCACGAGGATGGCCTTTTCGTAGACATCCATCGCACTCTCGTAGCGACGAAAAGCGTAGGCGCCGCCGACGGCCACCAGCGTGGCGAACAGCCAGTCGAATAGGGTGCGGCCCGAGAAGAAACCGGGGCGTCCGAGGGTGAGCGTGGTGGTGTTCATGGCAAAGACTCCTCAGTTCCTCTCGCCGTCCGGCGCAGGGGCAGCGACGGCCGTCGAGGCGTCGCGATGCGACACATCGAGCCGCACGGCAGGATGCCCGGGTTGTCCCAGGAGCGCCTCCTTCAGCAGCTCGAACTCGGCATCCGCGTCCATCGTCCGCCGCGTCGTCGACATCGCGGCCGTGATCTGCGTGCCGCCCGCCGGATCACTGGCCAGCCACACCCACAGCCGGCGCTCTCGCACATACAGCATCGCGAACACGCCGATGATCAACAGCACCGAGCCCAGGTAGACGAGCGTCTTGCCCGGCGCACGCGCCACCTGGAACACGCTGGCCTGCACCTGGTCGAAGCTCGCCAGCTGCAGCAGCACGGGTGCGGGGTAGAAGAAGCTGTCCGACAGAGACAGCACCGCCTGCGTCATGAACGCCTGCGCCTTCTCGTCGGCCGGCAACGTGGCCAGCCCGGCACCTTCCCGGGCGAGGTTCATCAGCTCGAACAATCCGCCATTGAGCATGCGCAGCAGCACCTCGGACAGGCGCGGCCGCTCCGGTGCCGGCACGTTCTGGTCGAGGAAATCGGAGATGGCCTGCAGTCCGCCGCTGGGCGGCCCATCGGGTGTGGCATGTGCGCCCGCGAACAGCGACAGAACGCGCGTGGTCGTCGCCAGGAGCTGGGGGGCCAGCTCGGGTTTGCCGGTGGGCGTGGCCAGCCTCACGTAGCGCTGTGCCGCCTTCTCCCGCATGGTGGGGTCGGCCAGTGCATCGCGCAGGCGAACCCAGCTGGCAACGCTGTCATTCTCGTCAGCCGGGATGCGCATGTAGCGGAAGTTCTCCGCCGGTGTGTCGCGGATCCCGGCGAGGAAGACCCGCTGCCCGTCGACTTCGATCGGCAGCATGTAGTTGTGAAACTCCCGTGCCTGGCCTGCCGCGTCCCGCAGCTTGTAGGTTACCGATGGACCGACATTGCGCAGATCCTTCTTCTGTCGCACCTTCGCGCCCGAGCCCAGGTGCTCCTGCACGGCGCCGACGAGATCCACGCTGCGCACGTCGGCACCGGCAGCGTTGCCCCCCGGATTGCCGAAGTTTTCCACGTTGATGACGCGCAGGTCGGTGAACTCCAGCGTCAGCGTGTCGGCGCCCCCGCTCTTGGCATTGGTGAGCGTCGTGTGGCCGCCGACCTGCCCTTCCACATCGAATGGCTTGCCCCCGGGGGCCATGGGCAGGGCGTGCAGCCTGAGCGACGAGCCGCCGTCTTCGAAGGCGCTCTGGTAGATCGCAATGCCGCGGTGGAAGGCTGGTTCGTTCACCTTCACCGTGGCTGGCACGGCTTGTCCCGTCTCACGGTCGTGGATGACGATCTCGCTGGCGAACAGCTTCGGCATGCCTGTCGCGTAGTACTCGACGATGAACTTCTTCAGCTCCACGTCGAACGGCAGTTCCTGCAGCACCACGCCGTCAGACATACCAATGACGGCCACTCCCGCGCGACCCTGCTCGGGCACCCGCAGGTTCGCGCGGAACGTCGGGTTCGAGGCGCTGAGCCGATGCTCGGCGGGCACATCGCGGATGAACCCCTCGCCGGTGAACACCGACTTGCCCTGCAGCGCCATCTGCAGGCGCACGATGAGGTCGCCGTCAAGCAGCCCGCCCACGCACACCAGCACGATGGCCGAATGCGCGGCGATGTAGCCCAGCTTGTTGGCCGCACCGCGACGGGCCGCGATCATGGTGCCCTGTTCGCGGACCTGCGCCCGCGCCTTCCATCCGCCGCGGGTGAGCAGCAGGGACACTCGCTCGAAGGCCGCCTCGCGCGTCTCGGCCGTCTGGCCCTGCGCCTTCAGGTGAAAGGCCTGAAGCACCTGTTCGCGCACATGCTCTTTGTATTGGCGCAGCTCGTGCAGGATCTTGGGCGTGTTGCGCGCGATGCACAGCGTGGTCGAGAGCACCAGGAAGCCTAGGATCAGCAGGAACCACCATGCGCTGTACACGCTCGTCAGGTTCAGCGCGCGGAACACCTCGGCCCAGAACGGGCCGAACTGGTTGATGTAGTTGTTGCCCGGTTCGTTCTGCTTGACGACCGTGCCGATCACCGAGGCGATGCAGATCACGGTGAGCAGCGAGATCGCGAAGCGCATCGAGGAAATCAGCTCGACGCTGTCGCGCACCCCGCGCGAACGTGCGCCGACTTCGATGCCGCTGGTGGCGAGGCTCATGGAAGAGGATTATCCGGGGCGGGCAAAGACCGCAGAAAGCAAAGAGGCCGGTACTAGACCGGCCTCCACGGGGGGACAGTTCAATCCGAAGCTCGACTCACCGCAAGCCGGCAATGTAGTCGGCGACGGCGGCAATCTCGCGATCCGTCATAAGGGCCGCAATGCCGGTCATCTGCGGGCTGTTCGGGCGTGATCGATCGCGGAAGGCGCGCAGCTGGGCCAGCGTGTATTCCGTGTGCTGCCCGGCGAGCCGCGGGTATTGCGAGGGGATGCCGGAGCCTGCGGGGCCGTGGCAACCCGCGCAGGAGGCGATCTGTCGGTCGGGCAGGCCGCCCCGGTAGATCTTCTCGCCCAGGATCGCCAAGTCCTTGTTCTTGGCGAAGCCCGGCTTGGCCTCCTTGGTGGCGTAGAAGGCGGCCACGTTCTTCATGTCCTGTTCGGACAACGTCGACGCGAACCCCTTCATCACCGCGCTGGGCCGCTTGTCCGACTTGAAATCCATCAACTGCTTGACGAGGTACTCGGGGTGCTGCCCCTGCAGGATCGGATTGGCGGGGCTGCCTCGCGAGCCGTCGTTGGCGTGGCAGGCCGCGCACACTTGGTTGGATGTGGCCTGACCCTTAGCTACGTCCGGTTTGGCAGCCGCGGGGGCCGGGGCGTCGACGGCCCCCGCGGTGGCGGCGATCGAGGCAAGCAGGAGGCCGGTCAGCAGGTGGCGGACGAAGCTCATTGTTTGAAGGTATGTCTGAGGCAAAACTCCAAAATTCTACAATGCTGGCTTTGGCCGGCGCCTCATGACAGATCGAAACCCGCTTCCCGATCCCACTCATCCAGTAGCGCCTGCCGATGAGAAGGCGGCACTCGCCTGGGCCCATACGGCGCGCTTCCTGTCCACCGCCAGCCAGCTGCACCAGCTGCCCCCGTCCGAGTTGCCTGAGATTGCCTTCGTCGGCCGCTCCAACGCAGGCAAGTCCACGGCGATCAACAGACTGACTCAGCAGAAGCGTCTGGCCTTCGCCTCCAAGACACCGGGCCGCACGCAGCACATCAACCTTTTCGAGTTGGGCCCCAAGGCGGGGGCCGATTCGCTCTTCGCCGACCTGCCAGGCTACGGCTATGCCGCCGTAGCGCGAGACGCCAAGCTGCGATGGCAGCAGGTAATGGCCGAGTACCTCGCGGCCCGGCGCAACCTGTCCGGCGTCGTCCTGATGGTCGATTCGCGCCTGGGCTTCACCGACCTCGACCGACAGTTGCTGTCGTTCGTAGCTCCCCGCGTAGCCAACGGATCCGTGAAACTGCTCGCGCTGCTCACGAAGGCCGACAAGCTCAGCCGCAAGGAGTCGCGCGAGGCGCTTGCTGCCGCACAAGCGGTGCTCGGCGAGTGCGCTACTGAGGAGGCCGACCTGAACCTCACGCTGTTCTCCGCGCTCGATCGCACGGGGGTGGCCGACGCGGCCGTCCTGCTGTACGGCTGGGCGCATCCGGGCTCATAGATCGTCGATCCTCGATCACCCGGCTCCGTAGGCCAGTGGGCCTGCCGGAGCCGGGACCAGCGTAGGGACAGGAAAGGACGGCCAAGAAAAAAGGGCTGCCGAAGCAGCCCTTTGCTTGCACCAGGTGCAGGACTTACATGTCCATGCCCATGCCGCCCATACCACCCATGCCGGCGGGTCCGGCCGCAGGAGTCTCGTCCTTCGGCGCTTCGGCGACCATGGCTTCCGTGGTCAGCATCAGCGAGGCGACCGACGCGGCGTTCTGCAGCGCAGTACGGGTCACCTTGGTCGGGTCCAGGATGCCCATCTCGATCATGTCGCCATACTGGCCGTTGGCGGCGTTGTAGCCGTAGTTGCCCTTGCCGGCCAGCACTGCGTTCACGACCACGCTCGGCTCGTCGCCGGCGTTCTGAACGATCATGCGCAGGGGCTCTTCGATCGCGCGCAGGATCAGCTTGACGCCAGCGTCCTGGTCAGGATTGTCGCCCTTGATGTTTCCGGCCGCCTGGCGGGCACGCAGTAGAGCCACGCCGCCGCCGGCCACCACGCCTTCTTCCACCGCCGCACGCGTGGCGTGCAGGGCGTCTTCGACGCGGGCCTTCTTCTCCTTCATCTCGACTTCGGTGGCGGCACCGACCTTGATGACGGCCACGCCGCCGGCCAGCTTGGCCACGCGCTCTTGCAGCTTCTCGCGGTCGTAGTCGCTGGTGGCTTCCTCGATCTGCACGCGGATCTGCTTGACGCGTGCTTCGATGTCGGCGGCAGCACCGGCGCCATCGATGATGGTCGTGTTTTCCTTGCCCACTTCGACGCGCTTGGCCTGGCCCAGGTCAGCCAGTGCCACCTTCTCGAGGGTGAGGCCGACTTCTTCCGCGATCACCTTGCCGCCGGTCAGGATGGCGATGTCTTCCAGCATGGCCTTGCGACGGTCGCCGAAGCCCGGGGCCTTGACGGCCACGACCTTCAGGATGCCGCGGATGGTGTTGACCACCAGGGTGG
>CBINKC010000022.1:0-40409 GCA_966251135.1 uncultured Burkholderiaceae bacterium | reverse complement strand
GTGCAGATCGACGATGCGATCGAGGCCGACCGGGTGTTCACCATGCTGATGGGCGATGAAGTGGAGCCGCGCAGGGACTTCATCGAGAGCAATGCGTTGAGGGCGGCGAATATCGACGTCTGATGATGATGACTTGTAGGACACACCTCCGGTGAGAAACGCGGCACATCGATGAAGACTGCGCATACCCTCCGTGAGCGACAGTCTCGTGATCAGATGAGCGGCCCATGACGTCGACCGCGACGTCATGCTGCATCTCATATCACAGGCGGCGTGTCGATCAACGCGCTGATCCGTGCCGCAGGCACCGGAGGGCTGTATAGGAAACCCTGTACAGCTTCGCAGCCCAGCGGCTTGATGGCCTCCATCTGAGCTACGGTCTCTACGCCCTCGACGGTGGTCTGCATGTTCATGCCTTGGGCCAGCGTCGCTACACCACGGATGATGGCGCGCAGTTCGGGGCGCTCTGGGGTATCGCGCACGAAGGAGCGGTCGATCTTCAGATGGTCGAACGGGAAGCTGCGCAGGTGGCTGAGCGACGAATAGCCCGTGCCGAAGTCGTCCATGGCGATGCGCATGCCTCGGGAGCGCAGTTCGTGCAGCGTTGCGAGCACCGTGGCTGCGTCCCGCAGCATGGTCGACTCGGTGATCTCCAGCTCGAGCCGTCGAGCAGGCAGGCCCGTGGCCGCCAAGGCGCGATCCACGTCGGCAAGCATCTGATTGCGCACGAACTGCACGGCCGATACGTTGACGGCCACCACCACGTGAGGGGGCCAGGCGAGGGCATCGCGGCAAGCCTGCTCGAGCACCCAGCGGCCTAGCGGCAGGATCAGGCCGGTTTCCTCGGCCAGCGGTATGAAGTCGGAAGGCGACACTTGCCCGCGCACGGGATGGTGCCAGCGCACGAGCGCCTCTACGCCCAGCACGCCGCCGCCTGCGATGTCGAAGCGCGGCTGGTATGCCAGCGTCAGCTGGCCATTCTCAAGGGCGTGGCGAAGGTCGTTCTCCATGCCGCGCCGGGCTTCGATGCGCAGGTTCATTTCCGCCTCGAAGAAGCGCAGCGCGCTGCGGCCGTCGGACTTGGCACCGTATAGGGCCAGGTCGGCACTGCGCTGCAGCGACTGAGGATCGGCGCCATCCTGCGGTGCCAGCGCAATGCCCACGCTGGTGCCGATGTGCACGCTGTTGCCGTCCAGAGTGAACGGCTGGCTCAGCACATCGATGATGCGTTGTGCCAAGCGTGTGGCGCCGGTGGGCTGCGGGGCACCGCACTGCAGTATGGCGAACTCGTCACCGCCCATGCGGACCACGATGTCGGTGTCACGAACGCATTCGCGCAGCCGCTGGGCGACGAGCTTCAGCAAAGCATCCCCCGCGGCATGGCCGTACGTGTCGTTGACCGGCTTGAAGCGGTCGAGGTCCAGGCACAGCAGTGCGAGGGTCTCGCCGCGCCGAGTGGTCGTCATCGCCCGTTCAAGCTGCTCGCGCAGCACGGCCCGGTTGGGTAGGCCAGTGAGCAGGTCATGGCGGGCCAGGAACTGAATTCGTTCCTGAGACAGGCGCTGGGCGGTCACGTCCTCGTGCAGCGCGACACAGCTCCCGTCGGTGCGGCGCGACACGACGATTTCAACGATGCGGTCGTCGTCCAGTTGCCATTCGCGCCAACGCGTGCCTTCGGTGCCAGGGGCAGGCTGCGGTTGCCCGCGGCTGGCGGGCGTTTCGCGGCCCGGCGTGGCCGCCATGATCTGCCGAAACGGCGTGCCCGGTTTCACCAGTTCGGGCGGCAGGTTCCATATCTTGCGATAGTGGGCGTTGGCGAGCACGAGGCGGTCATGGCCATCGAACGCGCACATGCCGTGCGGCATGAGTTCGAGGGCATCGCGCAGGAGTTCCAGTTCACTGCGCAACGCGTCGTTTTCGGCGCGCAGGTCACGCAAGTCGCGCAAGTCCTCCGGTATCAGGGGCGCGGCCAGTGCTCGCTCACGGTGTTGCATGTGTCTTTGCCTGATGCGCGCGCCTGCCGCCGGTGCTTCAAACTTTGCTGCGGGCGTGCGCCCTGGCATCGATCCATTGCTGGAGCTGGCCGTGAGCGTCGTTGCGCGCAGGGTCCATGGCCTCGTCGTGGCCGTCGCGCCGGCAAGCGAGTTCGATCACATAGCCGTTCGGATCTCGAAAGTAGAGCGAGTCGAACATGCCATGGTCGACGATGCCGCGTGTCTCGACGCCATGCTCGCGTCCCTTCTCCAGCATGGAAGCCAGCGTGGGATGGTCCACCTCCAGTGCGATGTGCAGGTCGTAGTCGTGCTGTGGCTTGAAGGCGAACGGCATGTCTGGCGCTTCGAAGAAGGCCAGGAAGGAACCATCGGCCATGCGGAAGAAGGTGTGCAGGGTGTCGGTGTTCCGGCCCGACTGGGTGACCCGGATACGAAGCACCTTGACCAGCGGCAGCCCAAGGAAATCCTCATAGAAGGCACGAGTCTGTTCGGAATCGCGGCACCGGTACGCGCTGTGGTGCAGGCCCTTGATCGGCATGGTGCGATGTCCGACTGCAGGTGTGGGGGTCACACGGTGAGCAGCTGGTCGTGCGGAAGTCCGGCGGCAAAGGCCTCGACGCCGGCATAGGCTGGGCTCCAGCTGGGAAGTGCCTTCATGCGGCCGAGCCAGCGTTGGAGGTTGGGATAGCGCGAGAGATCGGAACCGATCACTTCGGCCAGATGCACGAAGGCCGCGCCGAAGTAGTCGGCGATGGTGATCTGGTGGCCGCAAAGGAACTGGCGCTCGGGGCCGAGCAGGTCCTGGTCCAGCACGCGCATCCAGCGTTGCGCACGCTCCTGGCCCCAGGCGACGGTAGCTCGGTGCACTTCATCCCCGGGCCGGCGGTGGTGAGGGAAGATCTGCGCGTAGACGGTCCCGTAGGCGAGGTCGCGAGACAGCTGGGTGTTGATCCAGTCCATCATCTCGTTGACCCGCGCCCGTGCTTGCAGAGGCTTCGGGTAGGCGGTCGAATCGAACTTGTCGGCCACGTATTTCAGGATGGCCGAGCTCTCGGTGAGAAGGAAGTCGCCGTCTTGGAGCGTGGGCACCAGACGGCTGGGGTTGATGGCGGCATAGGCATCGCCCAAGTGCTCGCCGGAGAACAAGTCGACCACCTGCAGGTCGACGGCCAGCTTGTGCTCGGCAATGAACATCAGCAGGGGTCGGCAGGTGGTGGAGGCAGGATGCTGGTAGAGCTTCACGGAGGCTGGCGAAAGCGGTTTCCGTGGTCATCGGCGTGCCAACCGACGAGCTGAGGCCGGCGCGAGTGGCGCACAGGCAGTGTGTGCGAAAGCGCACAGCGCTCCGCGCATAGGCTCCTACGAGCCTGGGGAGTCCCGTTGAGCGGGCGTTCGGCTTCAGCGCAAGATCAGCACGGGCACCTTGCTGAGCCTCAGCAAGGTTGTCGTGGTGCTGCCGAGCAGCAGTTGCCTCAGGCGCGAATGCCCGAAGGCACCCATGACCAGCAGTGCCGGGGCGTGGCGCTTGACGAGTTCAGGCAGGACCTGCTGGGGATCGCCTGCAACCAGTTCGGTGTCGCAGGTCGTGCCCGTTCCCTGCAGAGCGGCTTGTGCTTCCTTGAGCTGCTGGCGCGACTGCGCCGTGTCCGTCCCCACCATGGTGATTAGCACCGGCAGTCCCTCGACCAGCGGGTGCTGTGCCACCCGCGCCAGCGCCTTGCGAGCACGAAGGCTGCCGTCGAAGGCCACGACTACGTGCTGCGGGGCAGCGAAGGCCTCGGTGGTCGCCACCAGCACCGATGACGACACCGCACGGATGACCCGCTCGAGATGGTGCTCGATGCGTGCTCGCGCCTGGGCGGGGGCGTGATGGTGGTGCTCGCCCAGGATGAAGAGATCCACCTCGTCCTGGAACTCAACCGCCGTGTCGACGAGGTCGCCATGACGCAGCCTCGCATCGAGACGCTCTGCGCCTGCTGCGGCCGCACGGCTGCGGGCATGGGCTAGAAGCTCGCGGCCGGCCTGGCGCATGGCCACGCTGCACTGTTCGTCCTGGTCGCTGAGATCCTTCAGCAGCGATTCCTGGCTGTCCACGCCGATGGCACCGCTGTAATCCGTGACCTTAGAGCGCTCGGGATGCCGCTCCAGCACATGCAGGAACTCAAGTGGGCGGCCCGTTCGCAGCGCGGCCCAGGCTGCCCAGTCGATAACGGCGTCGGTGTTGCCGCGGGGATCGATGCAAGCAAGGATCTTGTTCATGCGCTGCTTCCTTCAATGCATCAGCTGCTCGACCGCACCGGGCTTGTCGTGCACAGCGAAGCGGTCGACCATGGTGGCGCTGGCCTCGTTCAGGCCGATCACTTCAGCTCCGGCGCCCTCGCGCCTGAACTTCAGCACCACTTTGTCGAGCGCGCTGACCGCGGTGATGTCCCAGAAGTGGGCGCGGCTCACGTCGATGACCACCTGGTCGATCACTTCCTTGAAGTCGAAGGCGGCGGTCAACGTCTCTGCCGACGCGAAGAACACCTGGCCCACGACGCTGTAGGTGCGCGTGCGGCCGTCGTCGCTGAGGTTGCGATCTACGCGCAGTACGCGGCCGACCTTGTGGGCGAAGAAGATGCCCGACAACAGCACGCCCACGAAGACGCCCTTGGCGAGGTCATGCGTGGCCACGGTGACGACGACGGTGGCGATCATGACGATCGATGAACTCGGCGGGTGTTCGCGCAGCTTGCGCAGCGAGTCCCAGCTGAAGGTGCCGATGCTGACCATGATCATCACCGCCACCAGCGCTGCCATCGGAATCCTGGCGACCCAGTCGCCGAGGAAGACGACCAGGATCAGAAGAAACAGCCCGGCCACCAATGTGGAGAGTCGCCCCCGGCCGCCGGACTTCACGTTGATCACGCTCTGGCCGATCATGGCGCAGCCGGCCATGCCGCCGATGAAGCCAGTGGCGATGTTCGCGATGCCCTGGCCCACGCACTCGCGGTTCTTGTTGCTAGGGGTGTCGGTCAGGTCGTCAACGATGGACGCGGTCATCATCGATTCCAGCAGACCCACCATGGCCAGCGTCACGGAATACGGGGCAATGATCCTCAGCGTCTGCCAGTCCAGCGGCACGTCGGGCAGAAGAAAGATGGGCAGGCTGTCGGGCAGTTGGCCCATGTCGCCCACGGTACGGATGTCCAAGCCCAGCGCCAGAGAAGCGGCCGTCAGCACGACGATGGCGACCAGAGGCGACGGCACCGACTTCGTGAGGCGAGGGAAGCCATAGACGATGGCCAGCCCTGCGGCCGTCATCGCGTAGACCACCCAGCTGACGTTGGTGAGTTCGGGCAGTTGGGCCATGAAGATCAGGATGGCCAGCGCGTTGACGAAGCCGGTGATGACCGATCGCGAGACGAAGCGCATCAGTGAGCCCAGCTGCAACCAGCCGGCCACGATCTGCACGATGCCGGTCAGCACGGTAGCGGCCAAGAGGTATTGCAGGCCGTGTTCCTTGACCAACGTGACCATGACCAGGGCCATGGCGCCGGTGGCGGCCGAGATCATGCCCGGCCTTCCGCCGGTAAAGGCAATGATGACCGCGATGCTGAACGAGGCGTACAGGCCGACCTTGGGATCGACGCCTGCGATGATGGAAAAGGCGATGGCTTCGGGGATGAGGGCCAGTGCGACGACCAAGCCGGCGAGCGAATCGCCGCGGACATTGGAGAGCCAGTCCCGGCGTAGGGGGAAGGACGACATAGGTTGAACGCTGTTACCGCACAGGGTGACCGCGATGGGAAGGTTTGGGAAAGCAGCGTTCACGCCTTCTCAGGGCGAACGTGCGAGTGGATGCTGAGAACTTGGGGTCGGGCGTTCCGTTGACTCAAGAGCGGTTCCAGGAAGGCCTGTCCACGTTTTCCGCACCACGAGGGGGTGAGTCAACTTGGGACAGCTGGCGCTGACTCAAGGAAAGCCTTGGGCGGCGTGACCTAAGGCGGCGTCAGCGTGCTGAAGAAGCTTCGTGCAAGCTCGCGGCCGAGTATGGATTTGATTTGCCGCACCGGTTCAGTGTAGCGGCCACGCCCAGCAGAGCTGGCGGCACGTCCGCAGATCAGACGGACTCTCGCCGGGGAGGCCGGAGCCGGTTCCTCACGAAGGGCCCGGTGCATCCGTCAGCGGATACCGAGCAGCTTGTGCGTCTGCACCGACAGGCGCCAGCGAGGGTGGGCCTGGCAGTAGGCGATGGCGGCACGCGTGTTGGCTTGCCGGCCGGGCCCGTCCATGGGCTGCAGCAGGTAGTGGTCGAAGCTCAGCTCGCCCATGTGTTCGGGCAGGAGGCCCGGTTGGGGGTAGACGAGCTTGAGCTCGTGCCCTTGCTTCTGTACCCAAGGCGCGCCGGCCTTGGGGCTCACGCAGATCCAGTCGATGCCCTCGGGGGCCGGCACGGTGCCGTTGGTTTCCACGGCGATCTCGAATCCTTCGGCATGGAGCGCGTCGATCAGCGGCCGGTCGACCTGCAGCAGCGGCTCGCCGCCGGTGAGGACGACATAGCGGTGAATTTCGCGCGGGGGCCATAGGGCGGCGATCGTGCGCGCGAGATCTTGCGCCTGCGCGAACTTGCCGCCGAGCGTGCCGTCGGTGCCGACGAAATCGGTATCGCAGAAGCGGCACACAGCGCGGTCGCGGTCTTCCTCGCGGCCGCTCCAGAGGTTGCAGCCCGCGAAGCGGCAGAACACCGCGGGCCGCCCGGCGCGCAGGCCTTCGCCTTGCAGCGTGTAGAAGATCTCCTTGACGGTGTATGTCATGGTGGTCACACCGGCATGACGGGCGCCTCGGGCCCGGCGGCGAGCAGCGAGCCGCAGCCCGGGGTCTCGTACAGGTCCACGCGCGACAGGCCCGGCAAGCGCGGCGCGGCCTGCTGCATCACCCAGTGCGCGATGCTCGCGGTGTCGCCGTCGCCCATGCCGGCGATATCGAGCAGCGGGTGGTGGTCGAGGGACTTGAAGATGGGGTCGAAGAGCGCCTTCACGTCGCCGAAGTCGATGGTCCAGCCCATCACGGTGTCGAGCGGGGCACTGAGGTGCAGGCGCAGCGTGTAGGTGTGACCGTGCAGGCCGGCGCGCGGGTCGCCGGGCGGTGCGTGGCGCAAGGCGGCCGCGCTGTCGAGGGTGAACTCCTTCCAGATACGCCAGGCGTCGCCGTCGAAGTGGGCACCGCTCGATCCGGTCTCGTACACCGTGACCCATGAGAGCTCGGGTAGGGTGGGCTTGAGGCGTTGCCAGATCCACGATGCGATGAGCTCGCTGGTGGGGTTCTCCAAGCCTTCGATCGCGTTGAGGCAACGGTAATTGAGCTCGGCATGCAGCGGTGCCCAGAGCGCGTCGATGCGGTCGTAATCGATACCGATAGGCTCGGCACCGAGGTCTTGGTTCGCGTGGATGATGGCTTCGAACCCGTGCCCGTGCATGCGGCCGCACTTGTGGCCCAGGGGCACGTTCGGCAGCTGATGGGCCGACTGGAAGCGAAAGCGCCGCCACAGGTGGGCCATGCCTTGTCGGTCGAGATCGACGCCCTGCGTGGCGGTGCTCTGCACGCCCACGCGGGCGATTTGGGGCAGGTCCAGCCGCTCGCGGATCCAGCGGGCAAGGTTCTCGTCGGTGGGGATGTCGAGGTGGTCGTTGAGGCACGCGTAGTCGAGCGGAGCGACGCAGGCCTGCAGGCGCTGCCGCAGGGCATCGACTTCGCCTCCAGGGTGGCTGTTCCAGCCGCGGGGCAGTTCGGCGAAGACGGTGGCCTGGTAGCTGTGGCCGTGCAGCGCGCGGCTTCGGTGGCCCGGCGGGAGGATGTCGACGCGGCACGCCGATTCGAAATCGGCGGTGGCGACAGTCAAGGGGACGATGGGGGTCATGCCAGACAGTGCGGCGCGATGGGAAGACATCCGATGGTACGGACCCTGGCGTGCCGGCGCGTGCTAGTCAGGCATGGCGCGTGCTGAAGTTCCCGGCGCCGTGGTCATCCCTGCGGGCATCTGGCCTTTGCTCGCCATGCCGGCGTGCCTGCGGGATCATGGTGCTACGGGAGCCTGAACCACGTGATGGAAGGAGTGATCCCATGAGGAACATGCTCGTTGCCTCGGTATCCGCTGCCTTGCTTGTCGGCTGTGCCGGCATGCGTGGTGGGGACGGCACCACCCAGGGATACGGCTACGGCGGTTACGGCAGCCAGCGCACCGCAGGCGAGGTGGTGGACGACGCCGCCATTACCGCGCAGGTGAAGGCGAAGCTGGCCGCTGACCCGGAGCTGAGCGCCCTCAAGATCAATGTCGACAGCAACCAGGGTGCGGTGCGGCTCAAGGGCGAAGTGAAGACGCTGGCCCTGCGGCGCAAGGCGGACCAGCTGGTCCAGAGCGTGAAGGGCGTGAAGTCAGTCGACAACCAACTGATCATCACCGGCTGAGGGCGGCGGGCTGCCGAAGACGTCGATGTACGAGACGTACATCGACAGCATGACCAGAGGGAACAGCACGATCCACCCGAGGCCCATGGGGATGGAGGCGAGCATGGCCGCGATGAGGTAGAGCGCGCCGTACAGCACCATGGCGACGATGTTCTTGAGGCTGGCCGACAGGCTGGCCTTGAGGGCATCGAACGGTGTCGCCCCGTGGAACACGACCAAGGCGGGCGCGAACCAGACGGCGAGCCCCACCGATACGAGCAGCACGAAAAAGATCAGCATCGCGAGAAAGCCCGCACCCAGGGCAGCCGCGACGTAGCCGACGCTGCCCGGCGCGTGTCCACCCATGCCCATCATCGCGCCCATGCCGGCGCCCATGCCCACCGCGCCGATGAAGAGGCCCACCAAGACCATGGCGGCCAGCAGCAGGGCGCCCAGCACGAGCAGGGGCGTGAGGCGTTCCTTGTCCTTGAAGATGGCGAACAGATCGCCCACCTCGAGGTCTCCACCGCCTTGGAGCTTGCGCGCGGCGAGCAGCCAGCTGCCGCTGAACACGGGCGCGAACAGCAGCGAGACGAGCGGGCCCAGCGCGGGAATGAACCCCAACACCCCCAGCAGCACCATCAGGAGCACACCCATGACCAGCCACATGCCGGGATTGCGCAGGAACAGCGTCCACGCCTCGCTCCACCAGCTCACGCCGCGGCCGGCATCCACGGTGCGCGGCTGCGGTCCGGCACTCGTCATCAGTTTTTTCATTGAGGTCCTTTCGATGCCGGGCGCATGCGCCGAGGCCGTACGGGAATAGTCTAGTGCTCCGCGCGGGACAAAGCGTCAGCGACGACCTGTGCTGCGGTCTTCATGACGCTTTGCGCACTAGGGCCTGTCACGCAGGTGCACGCGCGGCGACTCGGTGGTGCGCAGCTGCATGACGTGCTCCAGGTGCTCCAGGGCGCGGCGGTTGCGGGCGGCCGTGGGCGAGCCACGCAGTCGCGCGGGACCAGCACCTCGTAGTCGCGCATGCGGGCGTCGCAGGCCGTGGCCATGATGCACTGGTCGCAGGCCACGCCGGCCAGCAGCAGCCGGCGCACTTCCAGGTGCTGCAGCAGCAGCTCCATGGGGGTGGCGAAGAAGGCCGAATGCTTGGGCTTGAGGACGAAGTAGTCGTCTTCGTTCGGCGCGAGCTGCTCGGCGATGCGTGCGCCGGCGCTGCCGGCGGCAAGCGCATGCTCGACGACCTGGCGAAAGTCGGAGCGCCACTGGCCGCGGTTGTCGTTGGCGTAGATCACCGGCACGCCAGCTCCCCGGCACCGTGCCTTGAGCTCGGCGATACGCGGCACGATGGCAGCGGCTTGCGCCAGCAGCGGGGGCGCGCCGTCGAACGACCACTCGCTGATCATGTCGATGACGAGCAGGGCGGTCGCGGCGGCGGCTGGCCCCTCGGCAAGCGGGCTTTGGGCGCGGGCTCGGGTGGGCACGCCGCCACCCTAACCGCTTCGCAGGTGCCGCTCGGGCGGCGCGGTCTTGTGCGAGGGTCCGGCAGTCAAGGGGGTGTGGCGAGCCCCGCCTGCCACAGCGAGCGCACCTGCTCGAAGAGGGTGCCGACAGGCTCGAAGGCCTGCGGCGAGCGGGCCAGCCGCAGCCACACGCGCGTGTCGTGATGGGCACCGGGCACGGGCACGTCGGCCCGGACTTGCTCCAGCCACGCGTGCACACGCCCGTATTGAGTGGGGTGCCGCCACTGCGTCCAGGCGAGGCCGACCAGGTCGGCGTAGCCTTCCTCGCGGCGTGTTTCCCGCATGTCGCGGACCAGGCGCGCCAGGTCCTGGTCGAGGCGGGTGTCGTCCGAAGCGTCGACGAAGCCCGCGGGCAAGGTGTGCCAGGCGCCGTGCACATAGCGCCAGCAATGGCCCAGCTCGTGGGCGAACATGGCTTCGAGCACCGGCTCCAGCAGGGCCGGCTCGATGCGCGCCAAGGTGTCCTCGCCCGCAGGATTGCCGCGCAGGGCGAGCACGAGCTTGCAGCGGCTCTTCAGGAAGCCCATGGCGAGCGGCGCATCCCCAGGGCGGGCCTGCGGCTCGACCACCACATCCAGCGGCAGTCGCTGCTCGCGGGCGTAGGCGATCACCGGGGCCCCGGCCTGGAGCCAGCGCGTTTCGAGCTCGGTGAGCTCGGCGGCGCGCGCCCCGGAGAGGGTGAACACGGACAGCAGGACGGCGACGACGAAGCTCGGCATAGGCCCGGATTGGACGGCGTGTGGATGCCGGGGCGCGCTGTGACGCCGGCACGCGGTGAGGTGCGGCGCGACCTTTTGCCGGTTTCGCACGCGGGGAGCGGCTTCGGCAGCTCAGCCGGAGCGGCGCGGCTTGGCGAGGCGGGTGCCCGAAAGCATGCCGCCGCGGGATGCCTACCTTTCACCCGCCCCCATGGGCATGCGCCTTGCTCCGGGTTGCGGAAGGCGCGGCGGCCTGTGAAGACGACGCGTCGTCTGGGAAGGTGTGAACGGCACCCGCCCGATTCACTCACACCTTGTGAACGCATGGAGAACACGATGCCAGAGCTGAGCGAGTCGCAACTGCGGCAGATCCAGACCCGGCTCGCCGAGCGCGAGGCTGAATTGCAAGACCGGGTGCGCACGGCCAAGGAGGAGGCCGCCAATCGGCCCAGTGCGATCGACCGGCAGGTCGACGACGCGGGCGAGGCCGGGGAGCAGCGCTTTCGCACGGGCATCGAGCACGTGGAGCTGATCCGCGACCAGGAAGAGCTGGCCGACATTGCCGAGGCCCGCACGCGCATCGTCGAGGGCCGCTATGGAGAGTGCGTGGACTGCGGGCAGCCGATCGCCTTCGAGCGGCTGCTCGCACAGCCCACCGCCAAGCGATGCATCGCCGACCAGGAAGTCTGGGAGAGCAAGCACGACACGACGCTGCGCTTCAGCGCGTGAGCGGACGCCGGGTGCGGAAGGTGATGGAGTGGCGCAGCGCCCGCGTGGGCGCGATGCTGTGCTGCCACCCCCAACGCGCCACGCCGCGCAGGATGTAGGCCGAGCGTGGTGCCAGATCGAGCGGGATCACACCTTTTGCTTTTGACCCGCCGGCCTGCGCGGGCGGGGGCGCGGGCAGGGGCGGATAGGGCCGCAATCGCATGCACGCCGGGGCGCCCAGCGATACGCCCACGACGATCTCGTAGTCGGGCACGTCGCGGTGCCAGCCCAGCGGGGTGCCGGGCCGGTACTCGGCCACGAGCGCCGCGGCCAGCGCCTCGGGCGCGACACCGGCCCATGCCGCCGCCCGCTCCCGCAACGGCAGCAGGAAGCCCGGCAGCGGGTCGGCCGGCTGCAGCTGGTTGTCGTCGAAGTCGTAGCGGGTGCCGAAGCTGAGGACGCGGCGGCGCGCGGTGTAGCCCCTGTAGCGCGCCTCGATCAGCGGCAGTTCGCCAATTGCCGCCAGCAGCGCCGCTTCCTCTTCGAGGGTCACGAAGTCGTCGCGATATTGCAGGCCTTCTGGAAACGCAAGCGCCGGCCCGAATAGTTCCTGCTGGGCGGGCGTCCAGTGCTGTCCTGTGCCCGGCGGTCGCATGGAGGTCGTGCACAACGGCGCGCCGGGCCCATGCCAGCTCAGCGGGAGCTGCCGCCTTGTTGCGGCCGCTTGCCCGGGTTCTTCTTTTGACTGGTGGCCGTGCCGCGCTCGCCGCTCGTCTTCTGGCCCTTGGACTCCTTGGACTTCTTATTGGACTCCTGCTCCTGCACTTTGCTGCTACTGCTGCTGTCCTTGCTTGCCATGGTGAAGTCCTTTCCATCATTGCGGCTCGCCATACGGAGCCGGCCCTCGCCGAGCAAGGCGCGTGCCCAAGTGTCGAACTCCAGAAGACCCCCGCGCGCGTCGCTCCATACATGGGGTATCGCTGCAGTCGAATCGATCGCTTTCCTCAAGTTCCGCATGGCAGTCGAACACGGCACCAGTCCCATCGCATCTCGCACCCGCCTGCGTGATTCATTGCCTGCGCGGCCGTGGGCCGTGCCCCTGGCGGCGCGCACATGGGGATATCCTGCCCGGCACGCTTGCGGAACACTTCGCACGCTTTCGAATGACGCCACTTGCTCCTGCCATCCCTGCTGTAGTGGAAGACCCCTCGCGCGGCCCTCCCTCCGACCCGGAACTCACCGGGCAGGTGGAGGGCGAGCAGCTGCGCATGATCTTCGCCCACTCCACGGTGGGCACCTTGATCGCGACCGTGTTCGCGCTGCTCCTCGCTTCGCACGTCAGCGGCTATGTCCCCAGGCATGAGGTGCTTGTGTGGGTGGTGCTCAAGCTGGTGGTCGTGCTGCCGCGCATGGTGGTGGGGCGTCTGTACCTGGTGCGCGAGCGCCTGTCGCCGTCGGTGTGGCACCGCTGGGCGGTGGCGATGCTGGCGCTGGACGGCGCCTGCTGGGGCCTGGGGGGCGCGTGGGTCATGGGCGGCGACACCGAGGTGGTGCCGGTGGTGGCCGCCAGCCTGTCGTGCGTGGCGTCCGTGGCGACCTTCGGGCTGCAGGTGCGCGTGTCCGCCACGGCTGCGTACGTGGTGCCGATGATCGCTCCGGCGGCGCTGGCGTTGCTGGCGCGCGCCGACGACTTCGGTTTCTTTGCCGGTATCGGCCTGCTGCTCATCCTGGGGCTGCTGCTATCCAGCGCCCGTCGTTCGGAGATGCGGCTGGCCGAGGTGTTCCGCCTGCGTTTCCTCACTGACCGCATCGCCGCCGAGCGGGCGCAGGCGCTCGCGTTGGCCCGCCGTCAAAGCGCCGTGAAGAGCCAGTTCCTGGCCACCATGAGCCATGAGTTCCGCACGCCGCTGCACGGCATCCTGGGGCTCACCCGGCTGGCACGCGCGGAGCATCCGGACCCGGCGCTCCAGCATCGGCTGGGGCTCATCGAGCATTCCGGCGAGCACCTGCTGCGTCTCATCAACGACCTGCTCGACGTCTCACGCATCGAGGCTGGCCGGGTCGAGCTGCTGGAGGCGCCGTTCGATTTGTCGGCCGAGCTCGACGAGCTGCGCGACCTGTACCTGGTGCGATGCGACGAGAAAGGGCTGGACTTTGCCTCGCGCATCGACCTGCCTGCGCCGTGCTGGGTGCGGGGCGACGTGACGCGCGTGCGGCAGGTGCTGCACAACCTGCTGGGCAACGCCATCAAGTTCACCCAGCGCGGGCGCGTGGAGCTCGATGTGCGGCGCCGGTCCGACGGGCCGGTGGAACTGCGCGTGCGCGACTCCGGCCCGGGCATCGCCAAGGAGGATTTGCCGCACATCTTCGAGGCCTTCTGGCAAGCGCCCGAGGTGCAGGCCGAGCGTAGCGCGGGTGCGGGCCTGGGATTGAACATCGCGCGCGAGATCGGCCGGGCGATGGGCGGCGACATCGAGGTGTTCAGCGAGCGCGGGCGCGGCACGGAGTTCGTTTTGAGGCTGCCGCTGCCGCCACAGAAAGCTCCCCCGGACCCCGACGCGCTTGCCGGCGCACTGGGCGATGCGCAACGCGCGCTTGCGAAGGCCAGGGTGCTGCTGGCCGAGGATAACGATGTCAACGCGCTCGTCATCCAAGCCATGCTTGCGCGTCACGAATGCGTGGTGGTGCGTGTGACACACGGCGCCGAGGCGGTGCGCCAGGCCATGGCGGAGGGCGAGCGGCCGGACGTGATCCTCATGGATAGCCAGATGCCGATGATGGACGGCCTGGAGGCGACCCGCCGCATCCGGGTGCTGGAGATGGCCCAAGGCATCGCCCGCGTGCCCATCGTGGCGCTGACGGCCAACACCGCCGAAGACGATCGCCAGCGCTGCCAGCAAGCCGGGATGGATCATTTCATCGGCAAGCCGTTCACCGAGGCCGAGTTGATGTCGATCCTGGGCATGTGTTTACCGTCGACGAAGGCGGCGTAGGAGGCGGCGGGCATGGTGGAACCAGCCCACCAGCCCAGCCCATCGCTGATTCGACTGATGAGCTTCTCGACGTGCCGGCAGGCCGTGGGGCTTCGTAGCCCCACGGCCCGTGCCGGCATGCGCGTGGCGTCGAGCCATCCTCCCGGCGGGACGTCAAAGCGCGGGGTTCACGCCGCCAGCGCCAGCGGCACGCGGGCCGGTTGAACCCCCGGCTCCGCGAAGACCTGGATGTCGGGGTGATAGGTGCGGACCATGAACTCGTAGAACGGGTGCCGCGCCGCATGCCAGTTGCGCTCGGCGGCGCCCACGTCGAAGCCCAGCACGCGGTGGGGCAGGTCGCCCGCATGGGCCAGCGGCACCATCTCGCCTCCGGGCATCAAGTCGGTGAAGCCCAGTCGCCGGTATTGGCGGATGAGCGCCTCGCAACGCGCGCCGATCACCATCCATCGCACCTGGCGCGCCATGCTGCACAGGTAGGTGGCTTTCATCAGCGCCAGCTTCACGCGAGGATCGTCGTGGCCGGGCAGCACGGCCAGGCGGGTCACCTCGGCCAGCATGCAGTCGGACAGGGGTTCGGGCAGCGCGGTGCTGCGCTCGATCTGCAAGGGCGCGCGTGCGTTCGTGGCCAGCCGGACGGTGCCCACAGGTTTGCCGCTGTCTTTGTCATAGGCCACGAACACGGAGGTGTCGGGCAGGAAATCCAAGGGATCGGGCTCGGCCAGTGGATCGCGCAAGCCGGGCACGTGGTGCCCATAGGACGCCGAGCGGACGTGGCATGCGGCCGACAGATCCGCCTCGGTACGAGCCACACCCAGGGTGAAACGAAGAAGCTGCATGGACATTTCGAAGACCTTTCTTGGTGGATGAACTTGGGCCTTCTCCCGAACCTGGTGCCGCCTGGCGCCCGTCCGGGCCCGACCCCCCGACAGAGCGAATTCGTTGAAGCGAACGCCATACCTGCTTCGTGCCCGTGCGGTTATCGCAAAGCATGCACAAATGCCAAAAAGATGCCATGCGCACAAGCATGGGCTGTGCTAGCAGCGTGAAGTCGGCGACTGTCTGTGGCTGTCTTGCGTCGAGACGCAACGCGTGGCGCATAGCGCACGCCGAGACCGACGGATCGCGGCAGCGCCTCGTGTGGTGGGCACGCGGGCTGCCCGTGGGCGTCAGCGCCAAGGAGACCTTCCATGCCCGACGATCCCTCCCGCCCCGACCGCGCCGGCTCGTCCGATGCCACCGCCGGCAAGCAACGTCGCATCCAGGCCGAGCAGGACCGGCGCGATGAGGCGCAGGCCCGCGAAGGCAAGCCCCAGGCGAAGGGTGCGGCTCAGACCAGCGACCGTCGCCAGCCGGAAGAGCTGCCCGCACAGCACATCGCCAAGCCGGGCCTGGAAGCAGAGCTCGAACTCAGGCCGCGCTACGCGGCACCCGACTACAAAGGCAGCGGCAAGCTGATGAACCTGTCTGCCATCGTGACGGGCGGCGATTCAGGCATCGGCCGCGCGGTGGCGGTGCTGTTCGCCCGCGAGGGGGCCGATGTGGCGGTGCTCTACCTGAACGAGCACGAAGACGCGCAGGAGACGCGCCGCAGCGTGGAGGCCGAAGGCCGGCGCTGCGTGCTGATCCCCGGCGACGTGAAGGACTCAGCCCATTGCCGCCGAGCGGTGGAGGAGACGGTGCGTGCCTTCGGCAAGCTGGACATCCTGGTCAACAACGCGGCGTTCCAGGAACACGCCGAGTCGCTGGAGGACCTGACCGACGAGCGCTTCGACGAGACGCTGCGCACCAATGTCTACGGCTACTTCCACATGGCGCGCGCGGCCCTGCCGCACCTGAAGCCGGGCTCGTCCATCATCAACACCGGGTCGGTGGTGGGGCTCAAGGGCAGCTCGAAGCTGCTCGACTACTCCACCACGAAGGGCGCGATCCACGCTTTCACCAAGTCGCTGGCTTCCAACCTGATCGAGAAGGGCATCCGCGTCAACGCGGTGGCGCCGGGGCCCGTGTGGACGCCACTGAACCCGGCGGACTCACCGCCGGAGAAGGTTCAGCAGTTCGGGAAGAACACCGACTTCAAGCGCGCGGCACAGCCCGAGGAGCTGTCGCCGGCCTATGTGTTCCTGGCGGCTCCGTCGTGCGCCAGCTACATCACGGGGATCGTGCTGCCGGTGACAGGCAGCGTAGGGGCGATCTGACGATTTGAGGAGGTGTGAACCCGACACGCCCCTCGGGCACGCCGGATTCACACCTCCTGCTGGGATGGCCAACGGCGTTTCCTGGGGAGTCGGCTCAGCGGGCCGGCTTGCCGAAGAAGTGGCTGAAGACTTGCGGCTCGATGACCTCGCGGATTGCCATGCCGCGCAAAGGCTCCTCGAAGGGTTGCGAGGGCCGCGGCGAGTCCAGTTCCGCCGGCATGGTGATGTCCCAGGGCGAGCCTCGAGGTGTGGCCTCGCACATGGGGGCGCACGCCGTGGCGGCCCGGGCAGAAGTTCGACTCATTGGACGCTCCCGATAAGGTCTGTCGATGACCTCTAGGCTATCGGTGCCCCGGTGTCGGCCATGAATCGAAAAAGCGGCGTTGGAACGGCCAGTTCCAGTGCGAGCCCTTGCTCACGGTAGTCCACTGCGTCAGGCCGCTGTCGCCTCGTCGATGGCCGCATCCACGGCCTGGGCAGCGGCCGGCACCGGTTCCATGATGGCGACCGCTGCGCCCACTGGGTCGGCCAGCACCGCGTAGCGTCCCAGGCCGGGGCTGTTGCGTGGGCCGCTCAGTACCACGCCGCCCAGGCGGCGCGCATGCTCGGCGGTGGCGTTGCAGTCGTGCACGGCCACGTACGGTAGCCACATCGACGGCGCCCGCGGTTCAGCCGAGCGCATGAGGCCGGCGCGGGCGACGCCCTCCTTCCTCAGGATGAAGTAGGTGCCGTGCCCGCCCAGGTCCAGGCTGTCGTGGGCATAGCCGAAAGCCTGCTGGTAGAACACCAGGGCGCGCATGTCGTCGAGCGTCCACAGCTCGTTCCAGTACCAGTCGCCGGTGGGCAGGGGCGATACGTCCGGGCGATCGGCCTGGGCGCCGGCACGTAGCGCGAAGACGGCGCCGCCGGGGTCGGCCAGCGTGGCGGTGCGGCCGGCGGGGCCATCGGCCGGCGCACGCAGGGCGCGCGCTCCGGCGTCGAGCGCGGCATCGAAGGCCTCGTCCACGTCGTTCACCGAGAGGCAGGCCAGCCAGTAGGGGCGCGGCGCGTCCAGCGCGCCGCGATAGGCGCCGATGCCGTGGTCGCCGTTCATGATCATCGGGTACCGCTGCGACCCCGCGGGCATCGACTCCGTGTGCCATCGGAACAGCGGGTCGTAGAACGCGCGGGCGGCCGGGATGTCGTTCGAGACGTGTTCGAACCAGACGAACTTGCCGGGCAGGCGGTGCATGCAGCGGTCTCCTTCGGGCGGTGTGAAGCCCACGATAGGCCGCCGGCGCTCGCGCCGCAAGCCGCACGGCGGGGCGTGTCGAAAGCGGCGGGGCGCGCCGGCTGCCGGATGTCAGGACGCCGGGAGTGCCTGGCCGTTCACGGCGAAGCGTGGGGCTCCGAGCGGCCCCCGGGGGGACTCAGCAGTCGGGGCAACCGACGCCCGCGCGATGGCTGGCGATCAGGGCACCGGCCAGCGCGCTCAGCTCGCGGTCGCCACGGCGCAGGGCGTAGCTGAAGCGCTCGAGCGCGTAGATGCGGTCGTAGGCCATGGCCGAGACGTGAGCCGGCCAGCCTTCGCGCGCCATGAGCGCCGAGAAGCGCTCCAGTGCCTTGACGTCTGCCCGCAGCGGGCGCGAGGGGCCGGGGAGGAGTTCGCCGATGACCAGCATGGCGCAGCCGTGCTGAACCGTCTGGGCGCGGGGCCCGGCGCTGGGCAGGCATGGAGTGCGGCTGGTGTCTTGTCTCATGACGCCAAGATACCTGCGCTGCGCAGGGACGAGCGATGCAAGCGCCGTGAGGGTGCGTCAAATCTCACGCGACGGGGCCCGCCGCTGTGCCCGCCTTCGTCGGCGTGGAAAAGACATCGCCGGGCGAGGCGGTGCCCGGGTTGGCTGGGAGTGAGGCCCGGTCGTCCTTCAGGCCGGCGGGCGGACGGTGTCGCAGCGAGCGGTCCCACACCATCGCGGCGGCCTGGTCGATGGCCGCCATCACCTGGCCGGTAGCGACGTGGTGGATCATGTGGCCGCAGCCTTCGACGATCCGTAGCCAGCTGCGGTCCAGCCGCTCGTGGAGGCGGGCCGAGTGCCACCGGGTGTCGACGTGCCGGTCGCTGGCACCGGCCACGAGGACGGCGGGCACCTTCAGGTCGGTGTAGCGATGTCGCAGGGCGATCGTGGTGGGCCCCATGGCGACCATCTCCGCGGCCTCGGCGTAGAGCTGGGAAGGTCGCAGCGTCATCCAGACGGGGAAACGCTGCCGGAACTCCCGGGTGACCGCCGTGGGGGCGAACATCCGCTTGACCATGAGGGGCCACAACAGCCGTCCCAGCAGGGGGGAGATGGTGTGCCTCATCAGCGCTCCGACCCCGGGTACTGCGGGCCACGCGAGCAGCGGCACGTCGAGCCGCAGGGTGGGGAAGTAGTAGCCCGAGGCGAGCACCAGGCTGCCTACGTCCTGCGGGTGGCGCAGCCCCATGGCGAGGGCGACCAGCGTGCCCCAGGAATGCCCCAGCACAATCGGGTGCGACACGCCCAGGCGGCGCAGCGCGGCGTGCAGCAGGTCGGCCTGCTCCTCGGCCGTCCACTGGCGGCCGTGGGGCGGCTCGCTGTGGCCGTAGCCCGGGCGGTCGAACACGATCACGCGGTATCGCTCGGCCGCCATGGCAGTGAGGCCGCTGATGTCGAAATCCTCGCCCAGGCTGGCGTTGCCGTGCAGCATCACCACCGTCTGGGCGCGGTCGTCGCGGCCGTGCACGGTGAAGTGCAGCCGCACGCCGTCGACGGCGACGAAGCGGCCTTGCGCAGGGAAGTGGCGCTCGGCGCGCCGGGTCTGGTGGCGCACCAGCAGCGCGCAGCCCGCCAGCACGGCGGCTGACGCGGTCGCCACGGCGATCCAGCGCCCGATGGCGCGATGCCTGTCGGCGTCGTCTGACGCGGAAGGAACGGGGGCGGAAGGCGAATTCATACTCGGACCCGATAACGAGGACAGCGCTTCGTTACCGGCAAGCCGTGTTCCTGAGCAGACCGGCGCCTGGCGGGCTCGCCGTTTGCTCGTGTCTGTGGGTCGAGGGCCGCCTGCCGGCCGCCCGAAACTGGGAGACCCTGCATGCGATTTCGCACCCTGTTCCTGTTTCTGGTGCTGGCCCTGACGGTGCTGTTTGCGCTGCTGAACTGGGATGCCTACACGGCGCCGGCCACGCTTTCGCTGGTGTTTGGCACCGTGCAGGCGCCCGTGGGGCTGGTGATGCTGGGCGTGGTGCTCCTGCTGGGCGCCGTGTGCCTGGCCTACATGATCTACCTGCAAGGCACGGCGCTGATGGATGCGCGCCGTCACGCCCGTGAGCTGCACGCGCAGCGAGAACTCGTGGACCAGGCCGAGTCCTCGCGCTACACGGAACTGCACCGCTTCGTCACTACCGAGCTGCGACGCGTCGAGGACATGCATGCCGACACGCGTGCGCTGCTGGCCGCGCGCATCGAGGAGATGGAGCAGCGCACCCGGCGTGCGCTGGAGGAGACGGGCAACTCGCTGAGCGCCCATCTGGGCGAGCTCGAAGACCGCATGGACCACGGTGCGCCGGCGGGTACCACGCCCCGGGCACACTGAACGCAGCCGGCGCGGACGAATCGGACATGCCCCCGCGGCCCCGCGGCGGGGCTACAGCGGGGCTACATCCCCTCGCTGGGCATGCCCTTGATGAAGGCGATGGCCGCACCCTGCGGATCGAACATGGCCCCGATGCGCCCGACGCCAGCCACGTCGGTGGGCGGCATGAACACCGTGGCGCCCTGCTTCTCGGCGCCGGTGGCGGTCGCGTCGCAGTCGGGCACGTGGACGTAGGGCATCCATATCGGCGGCGTGCGCGCATCGGGTGACTGGAAGACACCGCCGCGTGCCCGGTCCTGGCTCTTGAACACGTAGTAGGTGCCGTGCTCGCCCATGTTCATCTCGTCGTGCGTGTAGCCGAGCACCTGCTCGTAGAACGCGACGGCTGCCTTTGCATCGCCGGTCCAGAGCTCGTTCCAGTACCACTCGCCCGTGGGCACGCGCTCGACATCGGCGCGGTCGGCATGGTTGCTTCGCCACAGGCTCAGTTCGGCGCCTGTGGGGTCGAGGATCGTCGCGCCGCGGCCGACGGGCGGGTAGTCGCTGGGATCCGTCACGCCGCGGGCGCCGGCCGACAGTGCGGCGGCATACGCGGCGTCTACATCCTGTACCGACACGAACGAGCGCCAGCGGGCGCGCTCGCCGGTGGAGCCCGTCACGAACCCGCCGATGCCGGTCTCGCCGCTTTGGATCATGCGGTAGGGCTCGCCGTCCATCGGCATCGGCTGGACCTGCCAGCCGAACAGCGGCTCGTAGAAGGCCTGCGCGCGCGCCGGGTCATCGGACTGATGCTCGAACCACACGAACTTGCCTTGGAGAAACGTTTGGGCTTGCATAGGACGCTCCTTACATGGGAGGGCAATGGGTCAGCGGTGGCCTTCGGCCGCCGGCGCGGAATGATGCAGCCGGCTGCGTAAGAACGCCTGGATCTTCTGCACGGCGTCGTCCACGAAGGTGAAGATCACCGGGATCACCAGCAGGCTGAGGAAGGTGGAGGTGATGAGCCCGCCGATCACCACGATGGCCATCGGTGCGCGGAAGCTCGGGTCGGTGCCCAGGCCCAGCGCGATGGGCATCATGCCGGCGGCCATGGCAATGGTGGTCATCACGATGGGCTGCGCGCGCTTGCGGCAGGCATCGAGCAACGCTTCCATGCGCGACAGGCCGCGGTCGCGCCGCGCCATGATGGCGTACTCCACGAGCAGGATGGAGTTCTTGGTCGCGATGCCCATGAGCATGATGAGCCCGATCATCGACGGCATCGACAACGCCGTCTGCGTGATGAACAGCGCCAGGAACGCTCCCGGGATCGACAGCACCAGTGCCGCGAGGATGGTCACCGGCTGCACGAAGTCGTGGAACAGCAGCACCAGCACGATGTAGATGCACAGCACGCCGGTGAGCATGGCCAGGCCGAAGCTGGAGAACAGCTCGGCCATGGCCTCGGCATCGCCCACGCTGCGCTGGATCACGCCGGGCGGCAGGTTGGCCAGGCTGGGCAGCGCGCGTGCCTGCGCCTCGACCTCGCCCAGCGGCTGGCCGTTGAGTTCGATCTCGAAGTTCACGTTGCGCAGCCGGTCGTAGCGGTCGATCTGCGCCGGTCCGCTCGCGATGCCCAGCGTGGCCACGTTGCCCAGCATCACCGGGCCGTGCGCGCCGGGCACGGCCATGCGCTCCAGCAAGGCGAGGTCGGTGCGCGCCTCGGGCCCGAGCTTCACGACCACCGGCACCTGGCGTTGCGAGAGGTTGAGCTTGGGCAGGGCCTGGTCGTAGTCGCCCGACAGCGCAATGCGCAGCGTGTCGGCGATGGCTGCCGAGGTGACGCCCAGGTCCGCCGCACGTGCGAAGTCGGGCCGAACGATGACCTCGGGCCGCACCAGGCTCAGCGTGGAGGTGACCGCGCCGATGCCGGGGATCGTGCGCAAGTCCCTTTCCACCTGGCGGGCGTGCTCGGCCAGCACGCGGCCGTCCTCGCCGGCCAGCACCAGCAGGTACTTCTCCGAGGAGCCGCCGAAGCCCACCTTGATGCGTGCGCCGGGCACGGCCAGGAGCGACTCGCGCAACTGCGCCTCGATGTCCTGCTTGGACACGCCGCCGCGTTCGCGGCGCGGCGTCATGTTGATGGTGAGCGTGGCCTTGCGCACCTCGGCCGCGCCTTGCGGCATGAAGGGGTCGGAGCCGGTGCGACCCCCACCGATGGCGCTGTAGACGAGCTTGACGTGAGGATGGCGGGCGACGATCTGCCGCGCCTGCTCGGCGGCGGCGTAGGTCTGCGCGAGGGTGCTGCCCGGAGGCAGGGTCACCGTGACCTGTGTTTGCTACAGGTCATCGTGGGGGATGAAGCCGGTGGGCAGCAAGCCGACGACGAAGAACGACGCGGCGGTGAGTCCGATCACCGCGAGCGTGACCTTGAGCCGGTGCTTCAACGCCCAGCCCGCCCAGCGCATGTAGAGGCGGATCCAGCCCGGCTCGCGCTCCTCGTGCGGCTTGGGCCGCAGCACGTAGGCCGCCATCATCGGCGTGAGCATGCGCGCCACCACCAGCGAGAAGAACACCGCGATGGAGGCTGTCCAGCCGAACTGCACGAAGAACTTGCCCGGCACGCCCGCCATGAACGCGGTGGGCAGGAACACGGCGATCAGCGTGAAGGTGGTGGCGATCACCGCCAGCCCGATCTCGTCGGCTGCTTCCATGGCCGCCTGGTAGGGCGTCTTGCCCATGCGCAGGTGGCGCATGATGTTCTCGATCTCGACGATGGCGTCGTCGACCAGGATGCCCACCACCAGCGACAGCGACAGCAGTGTCACCACGTTGATGGTGAAGCCCAGCAGGTGCATGACCGCGAACGCGGGGATCACCGACAGCGGCAGCGCCGTGGCCGAGATCAGCGTGGCGCGCCAGTCGCGCAGGAACGCCCACACCACCAGCACCGCGAGCAGCGCGCCTTCATACAGCAGGTTCATCGAGCCGGTGTAGTTCTCGACCACCGGGTCGACGAAGTTGAAGGCTTCGGTGAAAGTGACGTCGGGGTGCGCCTCGCGCAGCTTTTGCACCTGGGCGCGCACGCCCTCGGCCACGTCCACCTCGCCCGCGCCGCGGCTGCGCACGATCTCGAAGCCCACCACCGGCCGGCCGTCGAGCAGGGCGGCCGAGCGCCGCTCCGCCACCGTGTCCTGCACGCGGGCCACCTGGTCGAGCCGGATGCGGCGCCCGTCGGGCAGGGCAATCTCCATGGCAGCCAGCTCGTCGGCCGAGCGCACGGTGGCGATGGTGCGCACCGACTGTTCGGCGCCACCCACGTCGGTGCGGCCGCCGGCCGCCTCCTGCTGGATCTGGCGCAGCTGGCGCGAGATGTCGGCCGCGGTGGCGTTGAGCGCTTGCAGCTTGAGCGGATCGACCTCCACGCTCACTTCGCGCGACACACCGCCCACGCGCGACACCGCACCCACGCCGCGCACGGTGAGCATGGCGCGGGTGACCTCGTTGTCGACGAACCACGAGATCGCCTCGTCGTCCATGCGCTCGCTGGCCACGGTGTAGGTCAGGATGGGCGAACCGGCCAGCTCCATCTTGTTGATGATCGGGTCGCGCAGGTCACCGGGCAGGTCGGAGCGCACGCGCGCCACGGCATCGCGCACGTCGTCCAGCGCCTGCTGCGTGGGCTTCTCGAGCCGGAACTCCACGGTGATGGTGACCGTGCCGTCCTGCACCGTGGTGTAGATGTGCTTGATGCCCTGCAGCGTGGCGATCGAGTTTTCGATCTTGCGCGCGACCTCGGTTTCGAGCTGTGCCGGCGCCGCGCCCGGCAGCGAGGCCGTCACGATGATCGTGGGCAGGTCGATGTCGGGGAACTGCTGGATCTTCATCGCCCGGAAGCTCAGCAGCCCCGCAAGCGTGAGCATCACGAACAGCAGCACCGAGGGGATCGGGTTGCGGATGCACCAGGCCGATACGTTGAATTTCATGGCCGCTCCTTGTTGCCCGGTTGTCAGCGGCTGGCGGTGCCGTTGGCCACGGCGGCGGGGGTCGACACCTGGCGTGCGGGTGCGGCATCGACTACCCGCACGAGGTCGCCGTCGCCGAGGAAGGCGCTGCCGGAGGCCACCACGCGCGCCGAGGCGTCGAGCCCGGCGGTGATCTCCATGCGTTCACCCACGCGGCGGCCCACGCTCACCTTGGTTTCGATGATCTTGCTGTCCGGCCCGACGCGCATCACGTAGCTGTAGCCCTCGCGCAGCAGCACGGCCGACTGCGGCAGCGTGAGGCCCTGCCGGGTGCCGACATCGAACTCGCCGTTGGCGAACATGCCGGCCCGGGCGTCTCCAGGGGTGGGCAGGTCCACATAGACGAGGCCGTTGCGCGTCTTGTCGTCCACGGTGGGCGCGACCATGCGCACCTTGCCCGTGATGCGGCTGCCGGCGGGTGTCGTCACCTGCACCGGCATGCCAGGGTGCACGCGCGCCAGCTCGGTGGAAGGCACCGCGGCGCGCCATTCGAGCCGGCCCTGTCGGATGAGGCGGAACAGCTCCTGCCCGGCGGGCAGTACCGCGCCCACCGTGGCGCTGCGCGCGGAGATGATGCCGTCGTCGGGCGCCAGCACCTGCGTCTGGCGCAGCCGCAACTCCTGCACCTTGGCGGCAGCGCGCGCCGCATCGAGCCGGGCGCGGGCGGTGTGCTCGGCGGTGAGGTACTGGTTGATCTGCTGTTGGCTGAGTGCGCCGGTGGTGGCCAGCTCGCGTGCGCGCTGGGCATTGGCGGCGGCGTCGGCCAGCTGGGCCTCGACTTCGGCCACGGTGGCGCGCACTTGGTTCAGGTCGGCGCGCACGGTGTCGGGCGCGAACACGGCCAGCACTTGGCCGCGCTTGACGCGATCGCCAACGCTCGCGCGGACCTCGGCCAGGCGCAGCCCGTTGGCTTCGGTCCCGATGCTGGCTTCCTGCCAGGCGGCGATGTCGCCATTGGCGCTGATGCGCACCGGCAGCACGGCCAGTTGCGCGGTGGTGGTGGTCACGCTCAGCGCCGGGCGTGCGGCAGGGGCATCGCCCTTCTTGTCATCGGCGGCCTGCACGGCCAGGCCGAGCGTGAGCGCGAGGCTGGCCAGGGCAGCCAGTGCGTACGTGAGGCGGGGGCGGGGGATGTTCATGGGTATGGCGAACGATGGGTTCACGGCGTGAGGGAGCCGTCCTTCATGAGGGCGACCTGCGTGAGGGCAGTTTGTGTGAGGGCGGTGGGCGCGAGGGTGCCGGGCGTCCATCCGCCACCCATGGCGCGGTACAGCGAGATCCAGGCGGCAACGCGCTCGCGCTGCAGGTCGATCAGCTCACGCTGCGCCGCGGCGGCGGTGCGCCGGGCGTCTTCCAGCTCGAACAGGCTCGACAGGCCGCCGCGATAGCGCGCATCGGCCGCGCGATAGGAGGCCTCGTAGCCCTCGACGGAGAGGCGCATGTCCTCGACGCGGCGGGCGGTGCTGTCGAGCTGCAGCAAGGCATCCTCGACCTCGCGCACCGCGCCGCGCAGCTGCGCACGGTAGGCGGCGGCGGCCGCGTCGTAGCGGGCACGGGCGGCATCGACGTTGGCGCGGCGCGCGCCGGCATCGAACAGCGGCACCGTCACCTGCAAGGGGCCGAGCTGCCACAGCGTGCCCCGCCCGCTCGTGTCGCCGGCCTCGAAGCGCGCCGCGGTGATTGAGCCTGAGAGGCTCACGCTCGGCAGCAGCTGCGCGCGGGCCTGGCCCACTTCGGCGCTGGCCGCCACCAGTTCCTGTGCCGCTGCGAGCAAGTCGGGCCGCTGGTTCAGCACTTCGCCGGGCACCGCGGGCACCACGATCTGCGCAGGCTGCGGGAGCATGGCCGGCCGGGCGCCGAGCGCCTCGCGCAGCGCGGGTTCCTCCATGCCCGTGAGTGCCACGAGTGCCTTCACACCCGACTCGCATTGCGTGCGCTGAGCGTCGAGCTGCGCGCGGGCCTGGGCCGCGCTGGCACGCGACAGCGCCTCGTTGGCGGGCGACTGGAACCCCGCGCGCGCCGCCAGCTCGGTGAGCCGAGCCGTTTCGGTGCGCGAGGTGGCGTCCGTTTCGGCGATGGTGAGCTGGCCCTGGCACGCTCGCAGGGCCACGTAGGTGGACGCGACTTCCGCGGCCACCGAGACGCGCGCCTCGTGCCACCCGGCCTCGGCGCCCGCGAGCCGCGCCTGCGCGGCGTCGCGGGCGGCGCTTGCGCCGCCGAAGACATCGATCTCCCACGCCGTTTGCAGGCCCAGGGAAGCCTGGCTGCCCAGCGGCGAGACGAAATCCTGCCGGCCTCGCACCAGGCTGCCCACCGCGCCCACCTTAGGCAGCAGGTTCGACCCGGCGGACACCCGGGCGGCGCGGGCCTGCGCCAGGCGCGACCGGGCGGCGGCCAGCGTGGGGCTCGCCTCCTGTGCGGCGGCCACCAGGCGCGGCACGAGCGGGTCGTCGAACTGCTCCCACCAGCGCTGCAGCTGTGCTTCCTGGCCCTGATGGGGCAGTGGTGCATGCCAGCGTGCCGGCGGCGCAGGGGGCTCAAGTGGCATGCGGCCCGGCGCCGCGCAGCCGCCGATCACGAGGCTGGCGGCCCAGGAGGCGGCCAGTAGGACCGGTTTGCGGGCATTTCCGGGGTTGCGACTTCCCTGACGCAGTGGATGGGTCACGTCTTCTTCCTTCTTGGTTGCCGTGCCGCGCTGCACGCGAGGGCTCGGTCCGCGCGCCGGCGCCGGGCGTCGGCGTCGACCATGGCCTGCGCGTACATCACCAGGCGGTCCGTCCACAGGTCGAGCCTGGAGGCATCGGCGAACAGCTGCGGCGCGAGGGCGTCGATGACATCGCGGCCCACGAGCAGGTGCACGCCCAAACCCGAGATCGACACGGCCAGCCGGTGCACCTCATCGTCGGCCTGTGTCAGCCCGAAGCGGCGGCACAGCAGCGCGACCAGCGCGGCGTGCATCGGCTTGATGTCGTGGGCGATCTCCTCCTCCCACAGGCCCGTGGGCTCCAGCATCTCGCGGAAATGCAGCTTGATGCACAGGCGCGCGGTCTCGTCGTGCTTGAGCGGCTCGATGAAGCTGCCCAGCAGCCGGTGCAGCCCCTCGCGCAGTTTGCAGCGCCCGTCCAGCAGCGGTGTGAGGTCGAGAGGCGAGGCGTCGAGTGGCTCCAGGAACACCGCGCGGTACAGACCCGCCTTGTCTCCAAAGTAGTAGCTGATGGAGGCTACGTTGACACTGGCCGCCTCGGCGATCTCTCGGGTGGAGGTCTTGGCGTAGCCCTGCTGGGCAAACAGCCGCAGGCCGGCCAGCAGCAGGCGGCGGCGCGATTGCTCGCCGTCGCTGCGCGGGGTGCGGGCACGGTCGGGAGATGTGGCGGACATGGCCCGCGACTCTATCAGCAAATCAAACGATTGTTTGAACTTGCTGGCGGTGTGGAGATGCGAACTAGGGGGGCTTGCGTATGCGCGACGAGATGAGCCCTGCATGCGCAACCCCTTGGGGTTCACAAAGGAAGGCAGGCTTGTATGCCGGCCTCGGGTCGCCGCGCGCCGGGCATGGGCTGCCTCAGCACGGCGTGCGGCACGTAGCCTCGCGATTCCAGGTTCCAGCCCTCGGTCGCCAGATCGTTGTTGACCGACTCCGCGCGCAACGTGCCCAGCTTCCGCGCGGCCGCGCGTGCCACCAGCGCCTCGCATTGCTGGGGTGTGAGTTGCGCGGCGAAGGCGCTCCAGCGCTTTTGCACCAGGGCGTTTCGCCAGGCGTCTTCGATGGCCCAGCGAGTGCGGTGCTCGCCGCCGCGCCCCGTCTCGCATTCGAGCACCCGCGGCAACAATGCGTGGAAGAACGCCTGGAATGCGCGGCGTAGCGGCTTGCCGGGCAGCATGTCTTCGAAGCGACTCACGCGATGGCTCCAGCCGGGCGCCAGCAGTTGCTGACTCACATAGGCCTGCAGCGCCTGCACCGGGTTGAACAGGCGCAGTCGGTTGGGCGGCAACACCAACAGCGGCAGCGTGCTTGCCACTTCATGCGGCAAGGGCTGGACGAAGCTGCACAGGATGCCCACACGCCTCCACTGGTCGGCGTTGAGACCGGAGATGCCGATCAGGCGGGCCGATCCGATCTGCTCGGCAAAGGACATCGCCTCGTGCAGGCCGTGGGCCGCCTTGGCGTGGTTGGCCTTGGTGCTCATCACCGCCAGGTTGCCGGCCGCATAGCCTGCGTCGTTGCGCACCCGGTCGATCGACGCATCGCTGCCTTCCAGCGTGGCGGTGGACAGCGGTATGCGGGTGATCGGGCAGTGGCTCACCTCCAGCTGCTCCAGATAGCGCGGCGTCACCTGCACGAGCTCCACGCTGCGCCCGCGCAGCCAGGCGTGCAGTCGCAGCTGCAGCCACTTGCGGACCCAGCGCGAGGCCTGCAGCGTGCGCGTGCCGAAGGCTGCCTGGCCTGCCAGTAGGCCGTTGCGTAGCGCCGAATGCTCCTGGGCATACGGAGCCGGCGGCTCCATGCGGTAGTGCGCGTAGTCCCAGCCCAACTCGAAACCGATGTGCTCGTGTGCGGTGAGCGCGGTGGAGGGGAAGAGTTCGGTCGTCATGCGTGGCTCCTGTGAAGCTCGCGGCACCATGCCGCGGTGCTGCGCAGTCTGAGCTTATGGTGGCTCATGGCGTGAGCCAGCGACAGGGCCGCCGCGACCGGCGGCTCAGGATATGCTCGGGGTCACTGGCTCATCTGGTGAGCTAGTTATCTGGCAGTCATGGACCGTACCGAACGCTTTTACCGCATCGAGCTGCTGCTGCGCAGCCGCGGCTGCGTGAGCTTCGACGCGCTGCGCGCCGAGCTCGACGTATCGCCTGCCACGCTCAAGCGCGACCTGCAGTATCTGCGCGACCGCTTGGCCGCGCCCATCGTCTACGACCGCTTCGACAACGGCTACCGCTTCGAGGGCAGCGGCGGAGGCCGGCAGGAACTGCCCGGCATGTGGTTCAGCGAGCAGGAGATCCACGCCTTGCTCACGATGCACCAGCTGCTCGCGGGGCTGGACGACGACGGCGTGCTGTCGCGTCACCTGCAGCCCATGATGGAGCGCCTGCAGGGCATGCTGGGTACCGACAAGGGCGAAGCCCGCGAGCTGATGCGCCGCGTGAAGATCATTTCCACCGCGCGACGCCGTGCGCCCAGCCGCCATTTCGAGCTGCTGGGCGGAGCGCTCGTGCGGCGGCGCCGGGTCTGGCTGCGTTACTTCAAGCGCAGCGACCGCAGCGTCAGCGAGCGCGAGGTCTCTCCGCAGCGGCTGGTCCACTACCGCAACACTTGGTACCTCGATGCATGGTGTCATGCGAGCGAGGGCCTGCGCCGCTTCGCGCTCGACGCCGTGCAGGAGGCCCGCCCGCTGGAGACGCGGGCGCGCCAGGTGGCGGTCAAGGACCTGGAGGCCGAGCTTGATGCGGGCTACGGCATCTACGGCGGCCCGGGCAGCCGCGTCAAATGGGCGACGCTGCACTTCGACGCCGATGCAGCGCAGTGGGTGGCGCACGAGGAGTGGCATCCGGCGCAGCGGGCGCGCTGGTTGGATGACGGTCGCTACGAACTGCAGGTGCCCTACAGCGAACCGAGGGAGCTCGCGATGGACATCCTGCGCCACGGCGACAGCGTGCATGTCGTCGGCGACAAGGCGATGGTGGCGTCCATCGCCGAGCGGTTGCGTCGCGCCGCCGAGCGTTACGCTTGACCCGCATCACAAACTCAAGGAGCACCATGAAGGCCATCTGGAACGGCGCCATCATTGCTGAGAGCGATGACACCGTGGTTGTCGAAGGCAACCATTACTTTCCTGAGTCGAGTCTCAAGCGTCAGTACATTGCCTTCAGCAACCACCGCAGCACCTGCGCTTGGAAGGGGCAAGCCCATTACTACAGCCTGCTCGTCAATGGCGAGATGAATCCTGACGCCGTGTGGTTCTATCCCGAACCTAGCGAGAAGGCGCACGAGATCAAGGGGCGTGTCGCGTTCTGGAGGGGCGTGAAGGTCGAGTGACACCCGCTGCCGACTCCGCTCAGCGATCGCTAGTTCGGGACTACCCTGAGGCAATGACGCCGGCGCAGCGCGCTCAACAAGTGGACCGGCCGCCCGCCTTACCGATGGTCTTCGTTCGTGGCGTGCTGGTGGGTGGCTTCGTCGAACTGCATCGCCTCATCGATAGCGGCGAGCTCAAGCGTGTGCTCGGCGAACCATGAGAGGTGGCTGGCCGCGGTACGCGTGGTTTGCCGCTGGAGCAGTTCTACGCGGCGGAGAGATTTTCGGTGGCGGCCGAGCCGCATCCGGAAGGCGGCATGAGACACGCTGAGATGCTGCGCACAATCATGCGAGGCATCAACGGCGGAGGCAAACCTAGGCAGCGTCGCGCTCCAAGACGCGCTGCACTTCAAATTGCCAAGGCAAGCCGTGAACGATTTCGTTGAGGTGCAGTGCGGCCTGTACGCTGGGCAGAACTTCGCCTGCGGCGTTTGTCAATTGCAAATTGGTGACGAGCCCGAAGGGATCTGCCATGGCGACGATACCGCGTTGCAGCTCGACCCAGTCCCAGGCGACGCCGGCCGCATGGTCTGTGGTCGGGTCGCCCCATAGCGTCTGGCCCGTGCAGGGCTGCATGCCATCGCCATTGCTCAGGACGCGTGTGCCGAGATGGACGAAATGCAAATCAGGTGCGCACTGAGCCTGCCACAATACCGGCGGCCAAGAGCACACAATCCAGGCAGGTGTCATTGTGTCGTCCAATCGCTGTTGCTCTGCATGAGTACGAAAGTTCGATCCTGTGTCCCGAAAGTGTCAGGGCTCCTGGTTTGCTTGCCATCTGTAAATCCTTTCAGCTGTAATGCATTGCAGGCGGGTGGCCTGCCGGTGCATGCCCAGTAGGAGCAAGGCGACATGCTTCAGAGCGGGTTCACTTCGGTCCTGCAGGTCAAGACGCGCGATGAATTGCGCGCAGAGGTCCTGGCGTTTGCGCAGAGGCTGGGTTTCGAGAAGGCCACCGCCATGGCGGTGGTCGACCGCTTTCGCGGTGAGCCCGACTTCTTCCTCGTTGACAACACACCGGAGGAGTACACGGAGATCGCCGAAAGCCGGGAAATCCAGCGTATCGATCCCGTGGGTCAACATTGCAGGCGGGCCAGCGTGCCTATCATCTGGAACCAGCAGACGTACATTGCAGCGGGCCTGGGAAACCAGTGGGAGACGCAAGCGCGCTTCGGCTATCGCACCGGCATCGCACTGGCCTTGCACCTGCCCGAGGGCCGGCACTTCGTGATGGGAGTGGACCGAGACCAGTCTCTGCCGCCCAACCCGGTGGAAGTCACTCGCATGGTGGCCGACCTGCAGTTGTTTGCGGTGTACGCGCAAGATGCCGCCATGCGCATCCTGCTTCCCTCTTCGCCGCAGCACGACCTTCCCGCCCTCACTCCTCGCGAGCTGGAGAGCCTGCGCTGGACGATGGAGGGCAAGACGGCGTGGGAGCTCGGCAGCATCCTGGGCATCAGCGAGCGCACGGCAGTGCTGCACGTAAACAACGCGACCCACAAGCTCGGCTGCATCAATAAGCACCAGGCCGTACTCAAAGCCTTGCGCCTCGGGCTGATCCGCTAGTGTCGTGAGTTGGAAGTTCGTTGAAGAAAGAAGTCTGTCGAGATCAGCGCCAGGCAAGGCACAAAGCACAGCAATGCCCGTAGGCATTGCGAGCATTTGCAACGCAGCATGGCGTTGATCTCGGCTGACTTGTTCAACGAACTTCCAACTCACGACACTAGAGTGCAGTGCTTGACACTACGTGGAACGTAAAACCGCGTTTTTGCGCCTGGTCAGGACGACAAATCCATCGTTCTTCCACGTTGATCCAGGCCTGGGCCGGACACAAGAGCTTTGTGCCCAAGGACGATGACCAGGCCAATGGCGGCGGCGGCGACTTCAAGGGCCAGCGGCGCAGCAACGACACCCACGAATCGAAGACGGATGCTGAGGCGCGGCTGTACCGCAAGGGCAACACCGCCAGCGAACTGCGTTACATGGGCCACACCTTGAGCGACAACCGCCACGGCCTGATCGCCAACGCCATGGTGACGCAGGCCGATGGTTATGCTGAACGCGAGGCAGCCAAGGTCATGATCAGTGCTGCGCGGCAGGCCTTGGGCGACGCTGACCGCGAGGTCACGCTGGGCGCCGACAAGGGCTATGACGCGCAGGAATTCATCGACGCCTGCGTGGCAATGAACGTTACGCCGCATGTGGCGCAGAACAAGGCGGGCCGCAAGGCCGCGGTGCCCGATGAGATCGCCCAGACGGAAGGCTAAGCCCTGTCTCAGCGCAAGCGCAAACTCATCGAGCAAGGCTTCGGCTGGGCCAACACCGTGGGCAATACATTCGCCAAGTGATGGTGCGTGGACTCCAGCGCGTGGACCAGATGTTTGTGCTGACCATGGCGGCCTACAACCTGGTGCGCATGCGCAGCCTGGGACAAATCCGTCCGCAAGGCGCGTAGTGACGGAAAACAGCTCCGAAATCGCCCGAGACTGATTCCAAAGCGATGAAATTCAAGCCCAGCATCCCGCATTACGAAAAACATCGCCCAGCACCGCGGTTTGCGGAAAGGGACTTCGCTTTGCAGGGCGGTTTTTCAGCAGCCCTGCTAAGCGGCGCACTGAGCGAAGCTCACTGCGCCAGGACGGGGTACGGAGAGCCTGCTCTCACACAGGTGTCTATTGTGAGAAAGGTCATGATCTCGCTTTTCAATTAGAGATCAGTGCCGACGCAAAGCAGCCGGTGCGTTGATCGCACTGCGCGTGATCGAGCTTTAACCCCTGCGATAGAGGCAAAATTGGCGTTTGTGGCGCCGGTTCGAGCAATCCTGCGTCCGCGCATTGGGTGCGCCGGTGTGCAAGCTGTAAGAGTTGACAGTTACGCCGCAATAGGCCCGCTGGTGGAATGAGGGCTCATGCAACACATGCATGACTAACACCAGCAGGAGTCCATCATGTCGCAAGCCCTCAATTCGGTTTCCCGTCAACAGGCCGCCACTTCTCCCGCTACACCGGTCAAGCCGTGTTCTCCGGTTCCCATCGATCCGAGTCTGCTGCGCCATATCGGCGGTGGTACGCTGCCTGTCCGCGGCTGGTAAGTCATTCCCTCCTTACTGCGCAATTGCATCGCCCCACCCTGACTGATTGCTTCTTGGTCTTCTTAATGTTTGCGCGTTTTTCCGCATTGCGGCGCACGACTTGAGCGGATAGTGGGAGTGACTGCAATGCGCAGCCGGGGCCAATTGCGCGGCATTGCATTGCGGCAATTGCCTTGGTTTGCTGAAGCAAGTGCCCTGACGTTTTTTCCAGCGCGCAGTATCTGCATCGGGTGGCCCGGCGCGCCGGGATGTCCGCCCCAGGTCTTTCGGACGCTGAAGTGCTGACAGGGCGGCTGCGACTGGATTCGGGGAATGCGCGTCGGCCGGACGAAAATCGCCCGGCCCTCGCCAGCCTCGCATCCCATGGTCAGCCTCTTCCGCTCTGAAGTCATCGAAGGTCGCCAGCAAGCCTGGCTGGGCACGATCCAGCTCGTGCGGCCGGTTCCGATGGCACTACTGACGCTGTTCGTTGTCGTCACCGCCGTCCTGGTCGGTGTCTTTCTGGTCGAGGGACGCTACACGCGCAAGGCCCATGTCACGGGCTACCTCGTCCCTGACCGTGGCGTGCTGCGGTTGGTGCCGCCACAAGCCGGCCTGGTTGCGCAAAGCCATGTCACCGAGGGTCAGTCGGTACGGCAAGGCGATTTGCTGTTCGTTCTCTCCGTCGACCGATCCACGCTGGAGGGCGACACGCAGGCGACCGTACTGCAAAGCCTGCAGGCCCGCCGTGCCAGCCTGCAGGAGGCGGCCCGTCGCGCCGCTCGGCTTCGCGACGAGCAGGCCGAAGCCTTGGATGGGCAGCTCGTCCATATGCGGCAAGAGCTGACGCAGCTGGATGCCGAGGCTGAGGTCTATCGGCAGCAGTTGGCACTGAAGGAACAGGATCTCGCGCAGTACGAGTCGCTCAAGGACGCGAACTTCGTTTCGCCCGCGCATTTGCGCACCAAGAAGGCCGAGATGCTGGAGGCGCGCGCGAAGCTGCAAGGCTTGGCAGTGCGGCGCGCAGGGTCCTTGCGTGACATCGCCGACGTTGAGTCCCGGCGCCGCGAGCTGCCGCTGCAGACGATGGGCAGTCTCGGCGAGATAGAGCGTGAGCTCGCCTCGATCGATGAGGCCGCCGCCGAGAACGAGGCGCGGCGCCAGGTTGTGATCCGGGCGCCCCAGGACGGCGTGGTGACTGCCGTCCTGGCCGAGAAGGGCCACGCCGTGTCGCCCGGCACCGCGCTGGCGAGCCTGCTCCCCGCGGATGCGAGGCTGCAGGCGCAATTGTTCGCGCCTTCGAGCGCGGTGGGCTTCGTGCGGCCCGAGCAGAACGTGCAGCTGCGGTATCAGGCGTTTCCATATGAGAAGTTTGGGCATCACGTGGGCCGGGTGCTGAGGGTGTCGCGCACGCCCCTGCAGGCATCGGAACTCGCCAGCTTGCCCCTGCCGGAGTCGCTCAAGGAGGCTCCGGCAGCCGAGCCGCTGTACCGCATCACGGTGGCGCTGGAGCAGCAGTCGGTACAGGCCTACGGCCACGCCCAGCCGCTGGTGGTGGGTATGCAGCTGGAGGCCGATGTCATGCTCGACCGTCGCCGGCTGATCGAATGGATCTTCGAGCCACTGCTCAGCCTTACGGGCCGCGTGTGAGGCCTGGTCAGTGAATGCCATGTCTGGATTTTTCTCGTCATTGAAGCTGGGGTTCAGGCGCGCTCGAGTGCCTCTGATGCTGCAGACCGAAGCCGCGGAATGCGGGCTCGCCTGCCTTGCCATGGTGGCCACCTACCATGGGCTGAGCACCGACCTTCCGACCCTGCGTCAGCGCTTCCAGCTCTCGTTGAAGGGCGCCACGATGGTCGACCTCATGCGACTGGCCGGGCAGCTGCAACTCAATCCCCGCGCGCTGCGCGCCGAGATGGAGCACCTGGGGCAGCTGCAGATGCCGTGCGTGCTTCACTGGGATCTGAACCACTTCGTGGTGCTCACCGAGATACGCGGTGGCAAGGCGGTGCTTCACGATCCCGCGCGCGGCGTGCGGCGGCTCTCGCTTGACGAGCTGTCCAAGCACTTCACGGGTGTGGTGCTGGAGCTGGCGCCCGCGGCCGATTTCCGCCCGCGAGTGGAGCGGCAGTCGGTCACCGCGCGGCAGTTGCTGGGTCGCGTCAGCGGCCTGAAGCGTTCGCTGCTGCAGATCTTTGCCCTGGCACTGGCGCTTGAGTTCTTTGTGCTGTTGTCGCCGTTTTTCATGCAGTGGGTCGTGGACGGCGTGCTGGTCACGGCGGACCGCGATTTGCTGGTCACGCTGGGCCTCGGTTTCAGCCTGCTGGTGCTGATCACGGTGGCCACCGGTGCGATCCGGTCTTGGGCGGTGCTGTACCTGTCGGCCACCCTGAACCTGCAGTGGCTGTCCAACGTCTTCGCGCACCTGATGCGCTTGCCTGTGGCTTGGTTCGAGAAGCGGCATACCGGTGACGTGATGTCGCGCTTCGGCGCGGTGCAGCAGATCCAGCAGACGCTCACGACCTCGTTCATCGAGGTCGTGCTCGATGGCCTCATGGTCGTCCTGACCTTGGTCATGATGTGGATCTACAGCGGCACGCTGACAGCCATTGCTCTGGCTTCGGTGGTGGCGTATGGAGTGCTTCGCTGGGCGTTCTTTCGCCCGCTGCGTGAAGCCACCGAGGAGGCGATCGTTCACGACGCCAAGCAGTCGAGCCACTTCCTGGAGTCGCTGCGTGGCGTGCAGTCGATCAAGCTCTTCAACCGGCAGGAGGACCGGCAGGCGCGCTTCATGAACCTCGTGGTAGACGCGATGAACGCGCACATTGCCACGCGCAAGCTCGACCTGCTGTTCGGCGTGTTGCACAAGCTGCTATTCGGCCTGGAGCGCGTGGCCGTCATTTGGGTTGGCGCGGTGCTGGTGTTAGACCGCAGCTTCTCGGTGGGCATGCTGTTCGCCTTCTTCGCCTACAAGGAGCAGTTCGCGCTGCGCATCAGCGGCCTCGTCGACAAGGCGGTGGAGCTGAAGATGCTCAAGCTGCAAGGCGAGCGGCTGGCCGACATCGTGCTCTCCTCTCCGGAACCCGAGGTGTTGGTGCCCGCCCGTCACGACGTGCCCGCGCGCGTGGAGCTGAAGGACGTGTCCTTTCGCTACTCTGATGCCGAGCCGCCCGTGCTCAGCGGCGTGAGCCTGGTGATCGAGCCCGGTGAGTCGGTGGCGATCTCGGGGCCCTCAGGTTGTGGCAAGACGACACTGCTCAAGATCATCCTCGGCATCCACGAGCCGCAGGATGGTGAGGTGCGGGTGGCCGGTGTGCCGCTGGCGCATCTGGGGCTGCGTGGGTGGCGCGAGATGATCGGCACGGTGATGCAGGAGGACCAGCTGTTTGCCGGCTCCATCATCGACAACATCAGCTTTTTCGATTCGCACGCCAACTTCGACTGGGTGCAGGAGTGCGCGCGGATGGCGGCCGTGCACGAGGAGATCGAGGCCATGCCCATGGCGTACCACACGCTGATCGGCGATATGGGAACCAGCATTTCCGGGGGGCAGAAGCAGCGTCTTCTGCTCGCGCGTGCGCTGTACAAGCGGCCGCGCATCTTGCTGCTCGACGAGGCGACCAGCGCGCTCGATGTCGATCGCGAGCGGCTGGTGAACCAGGCTGTGCGCCAACTGGACGTGACGCGCGTAATCGTGGCACATCGGCCGGAGACCATTGCTTCGGCGAACCGGGTGATCGTGCTGCAGGAAGGGCGCGTGGCGCAGGATCTGCGCAGCGTCGAGATGACACCGGCAGTGCAGGCGTAGGGAAGGCCGGCAGCAGCAGACGCCTTCCGGCGTCGCTCGGCCTGCACCTCCATCCCTGGCGATGACTTCCTCTGCGGCGCTGCCTACAATGCCGGTTTGCTCAAAAAATAGGCAGCACCATGCTGTACCCCAAGCAGTTCGACGTGATCGTGATCGGTGGCGGCCATGCCGGTACCGAGGCCGCCCTGGCGAGTGCTCGTATGGGTTGCGCCACCTTGCTTCTCACCCACAACATCGAGACGCTGGGTCAGATGAGCTGCAATCCGTCAATCGGCGGCATCGGCAAGGGCCATCTGGTCAAGGAAGTCGATGCGCTCGGGGGGGCCATGGCAGCCGCAACGGATGAAGCAGGCATCCAGTTCCGGATTTTGAACAGCTCCAAGGGGCCGGCGGTCCGCGCCACGCGGGCCCAGGCCGATCGCGTGCTGTACCGCGCGGCGATTCGCCGCCGCCTGGAGAACCAGCCCAACCTCTGGCTGTTCCAGGGGGCATGTGACGACCTCACGGTCGAGGGGGATCGGGTGACTGGCGCGCTGACGCAAGTTGGCATTCGCTTCCGGGCGCATGCTGTCGTCTTGACGGCGGGCACGTTCCTCGACGGCCGCGTGCATGTCGGTCTGCAGAACCATTCGGCTGGCAGGGCGGGCGATCCGCCGTCTATACGGCTGTCGCAGCGGCTGAAGGAACTGAAGCTCCCGCAGGGCCGGCTCAAGACCGGAACGCCGCCAAGGCTGGACGGTCGCACCATCGATTTCAGCGTGCTGAGCGAGCAGCCAGGTGACCTCGACCCGGTGCCTGTGTTCAGCTTTCTCGGCGACCCAGAGCAGCATCCCCGACAGGTCCCGTGTTGGATCACCCACACCAACGAGCGCACTCACGAGATCATCCGGTCCGGGTTCGACCGCAGCCCCATGTTCACCGGCGTGATCGAAGGCGTCGGGCCTCGCTACTGCCCGAGCATCGAAGACAAGGTGAACCGCTTCGCTGACAAGTCTTCCCACCAGATCTTTCTGGAGCCCGAGGGGCTGGACACGCACGAGATCTACCCGAACGGCATTTCGACGTCGCTGCCGTTCGACATCCAGCTCGCGGCGGTTCGCTCGATGCGCGGCCTGGAAAACGCGCACATCCTGCGCCCCGGCTATGCGATCGAGTACGACTATTTCGACCCGCGGGCGCTGAAGCCCAGTTTTGAGACGCGTGCCATCGGAGGGCTGTTCTTCGCTGGGCAGATCAACGGGACGACGGGCTATGAGGAGGCTGCGGCCCAGGGTCTTTACGCCGGACTCAATGCCGCACTTCGCATGCGCGGTGAGGATGCCTGGACGCCGCGCCGCGACGAAGCCTATCTCGGCGTGCTGGTCGATGACCTCATTACCAAGGGCGTGACTGAGCCATACCGCATGTTCACGAGCCGTGCCGAGTACCGTCTCCAGCTGCGGGAGGACAACGCGGACATGCGGCTGACGGAAGCTGGGCGGCGTCTGGGGCTGGTGGATGACCGTCGTTGGGCGGCGTTTGAGCGCAAGCGCGAGGCCGTGGAGTGCGAGGCGCAGCGCTTGAGATCCACCTGGGTTCGGCCGGAGATCCTGCCGGCAGAGGCGGCACAGCGGCTACTCGGCCGGACCATTGAGCGAGAGTACCGGCTGTTCGATCTGCTTCGGCGCCCCGGCGTCGGGTTCGATGCGGTGGCCGAGATCGACTGCGTGGTGAACGCCGAGGCGGGTGTTTCACGTGAAACACTGCGGGCAACGCTCGGAGTGCCGATGGCAGATGCGGTGATCGAGCAGGTGGAGATCAGCGTGAAGTACGCCGGCTACATCGACAAGCAACACGACGAGGTGGCCCGAGCTGCTCAGTACGAGAACCTGCGTCTTCCGGAAAGCCTGGACTACGGTGAAGTGCCCGCACTGAGCTTCGAGGTTCGGCAGAAGCTGAACAAGCATCGGCCTGAGACCCTCGGGCAGGCGTCTCGTATCTCCGGTATCACGCCTGCAGCGATCTCGCTGTTGCTGATTCATCTCAAGAGGGGGCGTTTCAAAGGCTTCACCTCCAGCGAACGGGTGTCCGATGAAGCGGCGTGACGAGCGCCGGGAGTCGGCGCAGGCAGGGGCGGGCCCGGTTGACCGGGCCTTTTTTGCGGCCATGCCACCGGCGGGTGTCACTTCAGTAATCGCCGATGCCGGTCGGCTGGGCGTGTCGCTTGACCCGACCACCACGGAGAAGCTTTTCGCCTATCTCGGTCTTCTTGGGCGTTGGAACGCGACCTACAACTTGACGGCGGTCCGGGACCCAGCAGCGATGTACGTACAGCACTTGCTCGACTGCCTGGCAGTCGTTACGCCGCTGCGTAGCGTGCTGCGGGGTCGTTCTGCTCGTATCGCGGACGTCGGAAGCGGTGCCGGACTCCCCGGGGTGGTGATTGCCGCGACATGCCCGCAGGTTGATGTCACCTGCATCGACACCGTTGGGAAGAAGGTGGCGTTCGTACGGCAGGTGGCGGCTGAGCTGGCCCTGCGCAATCTGCGAGCGGAGCAGGGGCGGGTGGAAAACCTGCGCCCTGCTGTGCTGTTCGACGTCATCACGTCGCGAGCCTTCGCTTCCCTGGTCGATTTCGTCCAGCTGACACAACCTCTGCTTGCGCACGGGGGAGTCTGGATGGCGATGAAGGGCAAGATCCCCGACGACGAGATTGCAGCCCTCTCTGCCGACGTCGAGGTGTTTCACGTGGAACAACTCCAGGTGCCTGCACTTCAGGCCTCCCGTTGCCTGGTATGGATGCGTCGCCGAGCGGGAGGGTGACGGAGATGCTCGGTATCGCTGACTTCGGGGGCTTCTGCCTTGCAGTGCTACTGTTCTTGGCATTGCCCGGCCCCGGGACGTTCGTGCTGCTTACGTCCACTGCCAAGGGTGGCCTCGTCGCGGGGGCGGCCGCTACCCTGGGGCTGATCCTGGGTGATCAGGTGCTTCTTTGGCTCGCTGTGGCCGGTGTGGCGACACTCCTGGCGACCTACCCGGTGGTCTTCCACGCTGTGCAGTACGTAGGAGCCGCGTACCTCGCGTGGATAGGGCTGCGGCTGCTGCTGTCGCGCGAAGGTGGGGTACCTCCGATGCGCATCGAGCCGCGCCATTACGCACGGCAGGCCTTCCTGATCACCTTGCTGAACCCCAAGGCGATACTGTTCTACATGGCCTTCTTTCCCCTGTTCATTGATCCCGCTACTCACCAGGGTATGCAGACGTTCGTGGCGATGGCGCCGCCGGGCCCCACCACCAGCAGGCCCATCAGCGGTGTCAGCCCCAGCAGCAGC
>CBINKC010000021.1:0-41481 GCA_966251135.1 uncultured Burkholderiaceae bacterium | reverse complement strand
GCCTAAACCGGGTGCCTTCGCTGGGCCTGCTCGGTCACGCCGGATTGCCTCTCACGCTCTGAGGCGGGCCCAGTCAGCCGTTCGGGCTGAGCCTGTCGAAGCCCCGCGCGGCTGCCGGCACTTCGACAAGCTCAGTGCGAACGGGGGGAGAGCTGACGCGCATATCGCCCATCACCCCATCACCCGTTCGGGCTGAGCCTGTCGAAGCCCCACGTGGCCGCCGGCACTTCGACAAGCTCAGTGCGAACGGGGGGGGGAGAGCTGACGCGCACATCGCCCATCATCCATCACCCATTCGGGCTGGGCCTGTCGAAGCCCCGCGCGGCTGCCGGCACTTCGACAAGCTCAGGGAGAGCTGACGCGCATATCGCCCGCCACGTCACCCGTTTGGGCGCAAGCTCAGCCTTCGCGCGCCAGCTCGTCAACCAGTTCGCCGAATGCCCGTACCGCCAGTTCGATGTCGTCGCTCGTGCACGACTCCAGCGGGTTGTGGCTGATGCCGCCGTGCTCGCCGCGCACGAACAGCATCGCCTGCGGCAGCGTTGCATGCAGCTTCATGGCGTCGTGCCCCGCGCCACTGGGCAGGCGATGCACCGGCAGGCCCAGGCGCGCGATGGCACGCTCCCAGCGCGCCTGCCATGCGGGGTGGCTGGGTGCGGCGGACACGCGCAAGGTTTCCTCCAGCGCGAAAGACACGCCGCGGCGCTCGCCGATGGCTTGCAGTGCGCCCAGCACGTCGCGAAGCAGGCCGTCGCGCGCCTCGTCGTGAGGGGCGCGCAAATCCAGGCTGAAGCGGCAGCGGCCGGGCACCACGTTGATGGAGCCTTGAGGCACCTCCAGCACACCCACCGTGCCCACGGTGTGCACGCCCGCCGCCGCACGCTGCTCGACCGCCAGGGCCAGCTCGGCCACCGCGCAGGCGGCATCACGCCGCCGGCCCATGGGCGTGGTGCCCGCGTGGCTGGCCACGCCGCGTGCCTCACCCACGTGGCGCACGCTGGCGTTGATGGACGTCACCACGCCGAGCGGCAGATCGACTTCGTGCAACACCGGCCCCTGCTCGATGTGCACCTCCACGAAGCCCAGGTAGCGGGCCGGGTCGCGCCGCAGGGCCGCGATCGATTCCATCGTGCCGGGCAGTCCGGCCGCCTGCATGGCCTCGCGCATCGACACGCCGCCGGCATCGCACTGGTCCAGCCAGCGGGGATCGAACTGGCCCACCAGGGCGCTGGAGGCCAGGAACGTGGCCGCGTAGCGCTGCCCTTCTTCTTCCGCGAAGCCCACCACTTCAATGCCGAAGGGCAGCCGGCGCCCGGTGCGCGACAGCTCGCGCACCCACGCCATGGGCACCAGGATGCCCAGCCGTCCGTCGTATCGCCCCGCGTTGCGCACCGTGTCGTAATGGCTCCCCGTGAGCAGCCGCTGCTCCTCCACCGCCTCTGCCTGTGGAAGCGGGCTGGGGTGAGGACTGCCCGCGTGATAGACCCCGGCCACGTTCCCCACCGCGTCGATGGAGACCTCATCGAAGCCGCATTCGCGCATCCAGGCCACCAGCTGCGCGGCCACCGCACGATGTGCCTCGGTGAGGTAGGTGGCCGTGAGCTGCCCGGCCTCGCGAAACCCAGGCTCGGTGTGCGCGGCCAGTGCCTCGGCCCAGTCCCACACCGGGTTGCCGAGTTCCGGTGCGGCGCCGAAGCGATCGGCGAGCCGCAGCTCTGCGATGCGATGCACCTGCCGCAGGCACTCGGCGAACTCGTCGTCAGGGTGCGAGGCCAGCCGGCGCTCGAAGGCCGTGATGACCTGCGAGCGCGTGAGCCCTGTGCCGCGCGGCCCGCGCACGGCCAGGATGAAAGGCCAGCCGAAGCGCGCCTGATACGCGGCGTTGAGCTGCTGCAGCCGGGCGTACTCCTCGGGGGTGCAGTCGGTGAGGCCGGCGCCGCGCTGCTCGCCCGAGGAGGCTTGCGTGAGCATGCGGCTCACCATGGCCTTGCCGGCCAGTTCGGGGTGCGCGCGCAGCAGCGCGAGCTGCGCCTCGCGGCCGGCCTCGCGCACGACCTGGACCAGCGTGTGCTTCAGGTGGGCGAGCGTTGCGTAAGGCCCCCGCCCGGCGGCGCGCTCGGCGATCCAGGGTGAATGCTCGTAGATGCCGTCGAGCAGCGACACGAATCCGGCGGCCGAGGCCGCGTTGAGCGGGTCCATCATCCCCATGAGAAAGCGTTGGCGTCGTTGTACGGATGCACGGCCCGCCAGTGCCGCGCGATGTCGATGCGCCGGCAGATCCACACGCGCTCATGCGACTGCACGTGGTCGAGGAAGCGCTGCAGCGCCTTGAAGCGCCCGGGCCGCCCGAGCAGGCGGCAGTGCATGCCCACGCTCATCATCTTCGGCGCCTCGTCGCCTTCGGCATACAGCACGTCGAAGCTGTCGCGCAGGTAATGGAAAAAGTCTTCGCCGGTGGCAAAGCCCTGGGGCAGCGCGAAGCGCATGTCGTTCGCATCGAGCGTGTAGGGCACCACCAGGTGCGGCACCTGCTGGCCGTCGGTGCGGCGCACCTTCAGCCAGAAGGGCAGGTCGTCGCCGTAGTAATCGCTGTCGTACTCGAAGCCGCCGTGGTCGGCGACGAGGCGGCGCGTGTTGGGGCTGTCGCGCCCGGTGTACCAGCCCAGCGCACGCGCGCCGGTGAGCTGCTCGATGACCTCCATCGCGTGCTGCAGGTGGGCGCGCTCCGTGGCTTCGTCGACGTTCTGGTAGTGGATCCAGCGCCAGCCGTGGCAGGCGATCTCGTGCCCCGCGTCCACGAAGGCCTGCGTGACTTCGCGGCAGCGCTGCAGCGCCATCGCCACGCCGAACACCGTGAGCGGCAGGCCCCGCCGTTCGAACTCGCCCAGCAGCCGCCACACGCCCACGCGCGAGCCGTATTCGTAGATCGACTCCATGCTGAGGTGGCGCGCCGGGTAGCTGGGCGGGTTGAACAGTTCCGAGAGGAACTGCTCGCTGCCTGCATCGCCGTGCAGCACCGAGTTCTCGCCGCCTTCCTCGTAGTTGAGGACGAACTGCACGGCGATGCGCGCCTGCCCCGGCCACTGCGCATGCGGGGGCGTGCGGCCATGGCCGCGCAGGTCGCGCGGGTAGCCGGCCTGACGCAATGGATCGCTCATGGAAAGCCTCGATGGATGCGGTGCAGCCATTGTGGGCCTGCCACTCGGGGCGTGGCTACACTGCCGCGATCCACTGGACTAATGCAGGCGATCATGGGCCAGCTCACCACCCACGTGCTCGACACCATGAACGGTACCCCGGCTGCAGGAATGGCGGTCTCGCTGCATCGCCTGGAGGCCGAAGGCCCCCGGCTGCTGCGCACGGTGCAGCTCAACGACGACGGGCGAGTCGACGGCCCATTGCTCGAAGGCGATGCGCTGCAGGTGGGGCGCTACCGGTTGGTGTTTTCGGTGGGCTCGTACTTCATGTCCTTCGGGGCGGCGCTGCCCAGCCCGCCCTTCCTCGACGATGTGCCGGTCGATTTCGGCATCGCCGATGCGCAGGCGCACTACCACGTGCCCCTGCTCGCGAGCCCCTGGAGCTATAGCACCTACCGTGGCAGCTGATTACCTGCTCGACTGGGCCAACCTGCTGCTGCGCTGGGCGCATGTGGTGGTGGCCATTGCCTGGATCGGCTCGTCGTTCTACTTCGTCTTCCTCGACAACAGCCTCACACCGCCCACCGATCCCGAGTTGAAGGCGCGCGGTGTCGACGGCGAGCTGTGGGCCGTGCATGGCGGGGGCTTCTACCACCCGCAGAAGTATCTCGTCGCGCCCCCGCGCATCCCCGAGAAGCTGCACTGGTTCTACTGGGAGAGCTACTCCACCTGGCTCACCGGCTTCGCGCTGTTCACGGTGGTGTACCTGCTGCGCCCGTCGACCTTGCTCATCGACCCGCGGGTGTTCGATTGGTCCCCGGGCGCGGCTATCGGCGCGGCGCTGGGCTTCCTGGCCGTGTTCTGGCTGGCCTACGACGCGATCTGCCGCGTGTACGGCCAGCGGCCGGGCGGCGAGCGCACGGTGGCGGTGCTGGTGTCGATCGTGGTGGTGTTCGCGGCCTGGGCGGCCTGCCAGCTCTTCTCGGGCCGTGCGGCCTTCTTGCTCGTGGGCGCCATGCTGGCCACGGCGATGAGCGCCAACGTGGCGCACTGGATCATTCCTGGCCAGCGCAAGGTGATCGCGCAGTTGCGGGCGGGCCAGCCGGTGGACCCCGTGCACGGCCAGCGCGGCAAGCAGCGCAGCGTGCACAACACGTACTTCACGCTGCCGGTGCTGGTGGCGATGCTCAGCAACCACTACGGCTTTCTCTATGGCGCGCGGCACAACTGGCTGGTGCTGGTGGTGCTCATGGCCGCGGGCGCGCTGATCCGCCAGTCCTTCGGGGCGCGGCACCGTGCACGCCTGCAGCAGCGCCGCGTGCCCTGGGAGTACGCGACGGTGGGCACGCTGTTGCTGCTCGGCGTGGCGGTGTCGCTGGCGCCCGTGGCGCAGCCGGCGGCCGAAGTGCCGGTGAGCTTTGCGCAGGTCCGCAGGGTCGTCGGCGAACGCTGCGTGCTGTGCCACGGCGAGCAGGTGGTCAACAAGAACGTGCAGCTGCACACGCCCGAGCTGGTGCGGCAGCACGCCCAGGCGATCTACCAGCAGGCGGTGCTGCAGAAGACCATGCCGCTGAACAACGCCACGCAGATGACCGAGGCGGAGCGGGCGCTGCTGAAGCGCTGGGTCGAATCGGGGGCGCGGGGAGATTGAGAAGCTGAGAAGGCGTAGCGCGCCAAGCTCAACCCCCGCTCCCATACGGCCGCGTGATGATCTCCAGGTTGTGCCCGTCCGGGTCGCTCCAGTACACGCCCCGCCCGCCGTCATGGCGATTGATGCCTGCCCGCTCATGCCCCGGGTCGGCCCAGAGCGGAAGGCCGCGTTCCTTCAGCCGCGCGAGGATGTCATCGAACTCCTCCTCGCTCACCAGGAACGCATAGTGCTCGCGAGGGATGCTGCCTTGGGCCTGGATGAAATCGAGCGTCACGCCGTTGTCCAGCGCCACGGCGTAGAACGGCCCGAACCGCACGGGCGCCGGCCGCCCGAGCACCTGTGCCAGGAAGGCAGCAGACGCCCGCGGATCGCGGGCCGGCACGATGGTGTGGTTGAGCTGGATGGACATGGCATGCACTCCGGGGCTCCGCGGCGAGCCTGACGCTGCATCGTAGGGACGCTGGCAGAAGATCGGCGCACCGGCGCGGTAGGCCCTGATGGCATCCCGGCTGCCCATGTGGCAGTACGTCGCAGTGACTTCCCAGTGACTTCCGTCAGTGCCAAGCATGGGATGGCCGGGCGCTGCGCAGGCTTCAATACTCGGTAGCTCCCAGTCGATCGAGCGAGGCCTTGCATGGAGAAGCTACTCGACCACGCCATCTCGCTGTTGCGCGACCAGGGCGGCAACGCCACGCTCTTCTTCGTCTTGGTGTGCGCCCTCGCGGTTTTCGCGTGGCATCAGTACCTGCGCATCGCGCGCCACAAGGAAGAGATTGCCCGCCACAAGGAAGACGTGGAGCGCGAGCGGCTCCTTGCGCAGCGCGCCAGGGAAGAGCTGACGCGCATGGAGACGCAAGCGCACAGTCAGGACCTGCGCCGTTCCGAGCGACGCTCGACGAGCCGGCGTTCGTCGTCACGGGTGCTGGTGGTGGAGGACAACGACGAGATGCAGCTCATCATCCCGGCGATGCTCAATCGTTGCCTGCAATCGCCGGACGTCAAGATCAGCGCATCGACCAGCGAAGCGGTGGAAGAGCTACGCCGCTTCCGCCCGGAACTGCTCATCCTCGATCTGAACCTCGGGGCACACAGCGGACTGGACGTGCTGAAGTACCTCAAGAAGGCGCGGCCCGATCTTCCGGTTCTGGTCTACACGGGGTACGAGGAAGAGCTCCTGCGCGTGCTGGAACTGCGCAGTGACAACGGGCTGTCCAACGTCACCGTGCTGCAGAAGGGCCCGGACATCGACGCCTTCGTCCGCCTCGTGCCTCAGCTCTTCAGGCGCCGAGAGACCGACCGTCCGTTGGGCGCCCCCGATGCCCCTCAGGCCGCGGCATCGAAGGGCCGGCGCGACCGGCGCATGAGCACGACCGACAGGCGCAGGCCGCGAGCCGGCGAGCCGGCGCGGAGCGCGGCTGCGTCGGGTGTGGATATGGCAGCACCCGGCGCACCGGGAGGGCAGGCGACTTCGAGCTGGGATTCGCTGTGCGGTAACGGACATCAGCCGCCGCGGCGAGGCGGGCGGTACCGCGACGGATAGCAGCAGCGATGCGTGTGCAGGCGTTTGCGGTTTTGCTTCGAGAGACCTGCGGAACTGGCTCTTTCAATGTGTCGCTGTTGTTGGGTCGTTGCGGTGAGTGACAGGAGCAGACTGATTGCCGACGCTCACCAACGGCTGCCTTGCGGTACTTCAGCTACTTCTTCAGACTCGTGGATCGAGGCCAGCGATGCTACGTTCCAGGTGCGTCGAAGAAGGCCGCCAGCATCAACTTGACTGCAGCTTGCGCCTCCGCTTCAAGTTCCTGTCTGGAGACCCATTGCTGGTCAACCGTGATGGCCGGCTGATCGCGGCGAAGATGGACGATTCGGTTTCGGCGCAGCCGTAGCTGCTGGTATTCGTCGCCGAATTCCAGGTGCCTTAGTAGCTGAGCCGAATTGCCCTCGAATCCAGGAGCTTGCGTTTCCAAGAGTTGGGCGTCGATCACCGTGTAGGCCAGCACCACGACGGCGATCCAGGCGCCGGCGCAATAGCAAGCCTGAACTTCCATCATGAGCGCGCAGGCTTGCTCGCTCAGAAGGTAGCTCCCGTGTCCCTGGTGCTCAGCGATTTGGTCCTCGAACCAGTTCCTGCGGTCGCTCCAGGTGATGTCCGATGGCGGTTCCAGATATTCCACGGCGCCTCCCAAATGCCTAAAGTGATCGGCGTGCTGTGCGCCTGTAGTTTGACCTGAGTACCCGCTGCTGGCTCATGCCACGAGCCACCAGCCTGCCAGGCTATATCCATGTCGTGCCCGGCTCACTCGACACCCCTCACTCCTCGGTCTCCAAGGAGCGCCCCACGGCGAATCTGGCCGCGAACCGTCTCGCTTACATTTCGTCCATCGCTACGGAGTGAGCGAGGAGGCGCGCAGATGCGCAGGGAAGACATGCAAATCGTCGTCCTGGAAAAGTACCCGGACGTTCTGCCGTACCTTGCCGACGTGGTGCGGTGGGGCGACAGCGACAAGACCGCCCTGGGGTTCCTACCCACGCAGGTATACGGCGTGCAAGCGCGAAAGGGCAACCTCTTCGTCGCAACCACTTTGATCGCAGGTCGCCTGCAGTACGCGGGGCACCTGCTGTTCGATGCGCGCCATCCTAGAGCGAGAGTTCTTCAAATCTTCGTGATGCCCGACGCGCGGCGTCACGGCATCGCCAAGCGATTGCTCGATCGGCTGAAGGAGCACCTGACCGAGCTGCACTACATCTCCATATACGCCGGCGTCGCAGAGGACCTCCAAGATGCGAATTCGTTCTGGGAGCGCAACGGCTTCTACGTGCAGAGAACGCGGCCGGGTGGAAAGACGCGCGATAGGACCATCCTGGCGCGCAGCCACGAACTCAGCTCGCCGCAGCTTTTTGAGCGAAGCGGAATTTCATCCGGCAATCCCTTTGGCCTTGGCAACGAGCTTCAGGACGAAAAGCCGATCTACCTGCTCGACCTGAACGTTCTCTTTGATCTAGGTCCGCGCCGGCCAAGGAACGAGCTGGCGCTAGACGTATTCCATGCCGAGCGGCACGGTGCGTGCCAGCTCGCCCTCAGTGCCGAGCTCCGAGCGGAACTCGTGCGCACGGCCACGGCTGCGCAGCGATCGGACCCCATGCACAACTGGGCGGCGATCTTCATCACCTTCCCGGTGCCACCAGATGCTGAGAAGGCCGAGCTGATCAGGGCCCTCAGCGCCATCGTGTTCCCGGAAAAGACACGCGCCCAGAACTTCAGTGCAAATGACTTGTCCGACCTCACGCACCTCGCAACAGCGGTGCACCATCGATTGGCGGGGTTCATCACCAACGACGGTGCCATCCTGGAGGCCGCAGGCCAGATCGAAAAGAAGTTCGACTTGCACGTCGTCTCGCCGCTGGTTTTTCAGCCACAACGCGATCCCGCAGAGCGTGAGGAGCAGTTCGAAACGACCACCACCGGCGCAACGCTGACAGCTATCCCCATGCCGGCAGACAGCGAGGATCTGCTGCGGAAGATGCTCAGAAGCCTTAGCGTGTCCGACTCAGATGCAGTCGCCCATTGGGGCGCCCTTGATACCGCTGAGAGAACTGTTCAGCGCGTGGCCATCGCATCAGCGGATCGACTCGTCGGCTACCTCGCATGCCCACGACAGGTGGAGACGTCTGTCGTCACCGGCCGGCTCGCCCTTGATGAAGCGGACCCCCATGCGCAATCGGCCGGCCGCCTGCTGTTGAACAAACTGCTGTCCCGCGCCAAAGAGAGTGCCCCCTGTCGAGTCAGGCTCCATCTCGCGCCGAAACAAGTCGTGGCCAGAGAACTCGCGTTGGGGTTGGGCTTCGCGGGGGCAGAGAACGGGTCATCGCTCGTCAAGCTGGTCTTGAACCGGGTGGTCACGCCCAGCAACTGGGCCGCGACGGCAGCCGAGCTTTCGACGCTGGCGCAGCTAAAGCTGCCGAGCAGCTGTCCAAGCTTCAAAGGCATCGATCAGCAGATTGAAATCCTCTGCCCCGACGGTAACAGGCGCTATGTTCGCTTGCAGGAGGTGGAGACCAGCCTGGCCCCGGCAATCTTCTGTCTTCCAGGACGTCCCGCGGTCATCACGCCAATCCAGAAGGACTTCGCCGATCAACTGCTTGAGCATTCACCACAGAGCACATTCCTGCCCCATGCTCGCGCAGCGCAGTTCGCGGAGCGCCACTACTTCAGCGCTGAACGGACGCTAAAGTTCTTCACTAGGGGCACGCTCATGCTGTTCTATGAGTCCGGCAAGGGGGGCCGTGGCGCGGCCGCCATCGTTGCGATCGGCCGGGTCCAGAGGGCTTTTCTCAAGCAGCACGCCGCTATTGACCAGTCAGACTTCGACCCGTCTGTGCTGAATGCTCAAACGCTCGCCTCCATCGGCACTTCAAAGGCCAAGACTGTGACCGCGTTCGATAACCTGATCGTGCTGCCGAAGCCTGTACCGTTGAGCAGCCTCAAAATGATTGGCTGCGGCGAGCCGCATCAGCTGATCACCACGCGCCCCATCGCGGCAGAACAACTAAGCAAGATCCTCAGCGAGGCGCTATCGCGATGACCCCCTCCTCTCACGCACTCATTTCGCTTGAAGAGCGCTTCGCCGAGGGCATCCTAAATGGCGTGAAGCTCGTTGAGCTTCGGCGCCGGCCCATGCGGCTGAGTGTCGGGACAACCATCTGGATGTACGTAAAGGTACCCATCGGCAAGGTTGTCGGCTCTGCCGAAGTGCGTTCCATGCACTCGCTTGCCCCAGAAACGCTTTGGCGCCGTTATGGCGACGTGTCGGGTCTCAGCAGGGCTCAGTTCTTCGAGTACTTCGGAGGCATCCAGCGTGGTTTCGTCCTGGTCTTGGACAAGCCAAAACGCCTCCCTAGTCCAGTTTCGCTCGAACGGCTACGGACTCTGAACGGAGCTTTTCAGCCGCCGCAGTTCTTTCAGCACCTCGACGGCCAAGGCCCTCTCGTGTCCGCCTTCACCGGAAGTACAGGATCGATCACAAGACCGCAGGCAAAGCGAACCACCACGGCGCAACCGGTCGCTGCATGTTCTTGACGAACGACTGCTGCTCTCATGTCTGAGTGGCCCCCTTGCGGCGCTGGGCCAGGAAGGCGTTCGGCCAGGAAGCCATCTGGTCGCCGCCTGTCGCCTTGCTACCCTCCGCGCGACCGAGTACGTCGTGACGCGTTCTCGGCCTGTTGAACGACCGCTTGCGGGCGTCGAGTTCTGCAAAGCGTAGGACCGTACTCGCTGCACAGCTGCCCGCCAATGCCTGGCGGACGGTAGTACTGGCTGGAGTCGCTCGACCTTGGTTGGCGAATGACGCGATCGTCTCGACTGGTCGCCGAGAGTTTGTCCGAACGACGGACGGTCCACGTCCGACCTTCACGTTCATCAAGCGGCGCTCCACCTGGGCCGCCGAACGGCGCCGTTGAGGCACGCTGCAAGTTCATGGCGTCGTCAGATGCTGGAACGCGCTGAAGGCCCTTAAGCGAGGAGTGCCCAGCACATGCGCTCAAGCTCATCTTCGAAGGCGGCGCTGCCGAGCAGCGCGGAACCTTCGAGCACCGCCGCGCGCACCGTCCCCATCAGCGAGCGAGTGAGCACGAAAGCCTGCGCCGGCGTGGGCTCGCGCATGCCGCTGAGCTGCGCACGTTGCATGTGTTGTGCGATGCGCTCACTGGCCTCGCGCGCCGACTGCACCATGCCGCCGAGGTGGTCGCCTCGCCACACCAGGCGGGCGAAGGCCGGTCCGCCCGGCCCGCGACCGTCAAACGCGGCGACATAGACACCAATGAACTCGCGCAGCATCAGGCGTGGCTCCATCTCGCGCCGCTCGACCCGGACGAGCAGTTCCTCGAGCCGCTCGATCACTGTGGCCCGCGATCGCTTGGCGATCTCCTCGACGATCGCTTCGCGTGTCGGAAAGTATTGGTACAGCGTGCCGACCGACACGCCAGCGCGCTCGGCGATTCGATTGGTGCTCAGGCGCTCCTCGCCTTCGTCGGCAACGACGCGCAACGCCGCCTGCAGGATCGCATCGACGGTACAGCGCGAGCGTGCCTGCGTGGGGCGGCGGCGCGCGCTCGGCACCAGTTGGGTCTTGGGGGCTGACGTGGACGACATGGCGCAACAAGAAACCTGAGGGCAAAGCGAGTATGCCGCCGCAGTCGGACTGCCTAGCATGTGACCCGTCTTCCCCCTGCCGATCATGACTACGCTTCTTCCCGCCTTCGGCCCGCTCACCACGCTGGCCCCGCTCCTGATCACGGCCAGTGCGTTGATCGTGCTGATGCTCGGTGCGCTGCACCTGCTGTTCACCTACCGCGGGAAGCGCTTCCACCCGCGCGATGCGGGGCTCGAGGCGCGGATGAAGGAGGTGTCGCCCTGGGTTTCGTCGGAAACGACGATGTGGCGGGCGGGGATGGGCTTTCACGCCAGCCACAGCTTGGGCGCCCTGCTTTTCGGCCTGGTCTTCGCCTATCTTGCGCACGAGGCGTCGGGCTTGCTCTACCGGTCGCCGTTCCTGCTGGCGCTCGGCGCGCTGTTCCTGGCCGCGTGGGTGTGGCTGGCCTGGCGCTACTGGTTTCACATTCCACTGGGCGGCCTGACGATTGCTGCCACCTGTTATGCGGTGGCCCTGGCCTGTCTCTGGAGCGCAGGTGTCAGGGGCTGAGGTGTCTGGGGCTGAGGTGTCTCGGGCCAAGGTGGCTGGTTCCAAGGTGCCGCTTCACCCGCTGTGGGCGCAGGCGCTGCGCCGGGCGCACGCACTCTCTGCGTGGATCGTCGGTGCGTTCGTCCTCGTGCACCTGGCCAACCACTTGGCCGCGCTCGGTGGCGTCCTGATGCACGCGGCCTTCCTGCAGGCAGCTCGCGCCGTCTATCGGCAACCGGTGCTGGAGGCGCTGCTGCTGGCATGCGTGGCGCTGCAGTGCGCGAGCGGCTTGGCGATGCTCGCTACCCGGCCCTGGCCGCGCCTACCGCTGGCCAGGCTGCAGGCCCTTGCGGGGGTGGCTGTGTTTCTGTTCGTGGTCGTGCACCTCACCGCGGTGCTGAGCGCGCGGCGCCCGCCCGCAATCGAGACGGACTTTCACTTCGCGGCTGCCGGCATGCACGTGCCGGCGTGGGCCGGATTCTTCGTGGCTTACTACGCCGCCGGGGTGATCGTGCTCTTCGTGCACCTCGGCTGCGCTTTGCAGCGGCGGCATGGGGCTGCGTGCAGCTGGAAGCTGGTGGGGGCGATGACCGGCCTGGGCACAGGCATCGCGCTGGTCATCGTAGGCTGCCTCGGTGGCTGGCTCATCCACGTCGAGATTCCGGCCCGCTACCTCATCCCCTTTGGCGGACGCTAGCGCACCAGCGCTGGAGGATCTGTGCTGTACCACATCGCCATCGTCATCTTCGACGACCACACAGACAACGCTGCCCAGCGGAGGTGCCGGTGAAAACTCATTCCGATGCCTTCCTCAACCTCGCACACCGAGTGCTCGCAGCCACGCGTCGACCTGGCCGAATGCGTCTTGCTGCCACTGGTCAGGCGTGCGTTCCCCCAAGACTCTTGTGTCCTCGACGAAGCGACGGACGCAGTTGGGGCCGAAGCCCTCCACGGCATCGAACTTTCCGGCGATGAAGCCATATCCGGCCGCACCGCTGTCGTGATCCAGTAGCGGCCGGCAGGCCTCGGCCAACGCCTCAGGACCTCCCGGATAGTTCCGGATGCAGTAATAGATGTCGTAGGCGTCTTTCTGCTTGTAGCGCCCTTGAATGGCATGCCCCTTCATGGCGAGCAGCGCCGGGATTGAACAAACAGCGATCTCGACGCGGTTGGTGCCGCCAGCAGGCATCGCGCCAGTGATTGCCACCAGTTGATAGAAGCGCAGAGCGAGATCTGCCCCATCCGCCCGCTGAACCGCGAAGTCACTGATGAGGGGCGGAACATTCTTCACGATCTCGGCGTCCCGAGGCATCAAGAAGTCGACGATCACGTCGATCTGAGCGCCACCATCCCCGGTGGCGACCTGTCGGACGAGTTGAAATCGCCGTAGCCCTTCGCGCTGCTGGTACCCGTGCCCGCGCAGCGCCTCGATGAGCGTGGCGTACTCACCGTCGCCAAGGGCCTCCGCGTCCAATCCAACGTCCACGTCGAGCGTGCCGACATGCGGCATGTCTTCGTTGCCGAGCAACAGCCATGGCACTGCGCCGCCAACGATGGCGAACTTGCCTTTGAAGCTTCCCAAGACCTGCCCGATCTCGACCAGCACCGCTTTCACGGCTGCGGTGGAGCGCTCGTCGTAGTCCGCGGCAGACTGCGGTTCGTTCGGATTCATGCCCATGTCAGGTTCTCGCGGCGCAGATGATCGGCCGCTTCCCGCCCACGCTCGCCGGCCACGTACAAGTCGAGATAGGTTTGAAGCGGACTCGTGCAAACCGCTCCAGCAGCCGGCTCGACAGTGTCCAGAAGCAGACCGGGATCCTTGAGAACCGTCACCACCACGTTCTCTCCCTTGGAAGCCGAAGTCAGCTTCAATCCGGTGACAAGTGGGCCGATACCGTCCTCGTCCACATAGAAGTACTGGGTTCCCGTCCGCGCATACGGTGCCAGCCAGTGGGCCGCCGAGAACGAAGCGAATGACGCGTGCCTCGTCGCGGAGGCCGAGCCGAGCACTCCGCGGGCCGCGTCTTCGAACGCGCTTCCATGCAGGGTCGTATAGAAGCTCAAGCGCCTTCCGGGCGGCGGCTCGTAGGCCTCTCGCCATGCGTCCAGCAACGCATCATGGTCCGACAAGAGCAGCCCCTCTTCGGATACCTTCGCCCACTCGCGGTCGAGAAGGTTCGTGCGCACATTGCTGACATGCCCAAGGCTTACGTCGGCGCTCTGTGCAAGGTCTGTGACGCGCCATGCCTTGTGCGGATCACGAAGCATTACCCGCAACACCTGAGCAGACTTTGGCTTGAACAACGACTTGAACTCGCGTCGCTGCGCAGGTGGCTTGCTCGCCACTGCTCGTTCGATGAAGACCGAATCGAATAGCAGCCGAGCGTTGCCTTCAAGATCGAGGTAGCCCACCGACTCTTCGCGACACAGGGCTTGAGCGTTCGGAGACAAGTACGGCGCAATGAAGACGGGCGTGGCCGGCAGCTGCTGGTGGACCAGGTAGTTGCGCAGCTGCAGCACGGCCATCCGGACATGCCGCGGCTGTCCGCTGGATTTCACCTCACAGACCAGAAGATGACGTTGTCCCGCGACGTCGACGCTCGCCACGAGGTCGACTCCGCGATCCAAGTCAACGGACTGATGCTCTATGTCTACGGCCTTGATGACCGGTACTTGACGGAGCAGGTCCCTGAGGGCTGCCGCAGCGTCCCCCTCCAGGGATTTCATCGGTTCAGAAGCTTTCAGCATGTGTTGAAGATGCCATGTGCGGTGAAAGTCGGCAACTTTTCACCGAATTTATACCCTTCAGCAAACGCTGAAATACTCACCTTTGTTGAAAGCGCCAGCCGCGCGCGAGCACATCTGAACGGCAGCACAACCTCATCAGGTGCCAGCTATTCACGCCGCGGAGTGCTCAAGCACGGGTACTGGGCGGTCGAAAACCGCCATGTCAATCGACCGGGTGCGCGCAATTCGCCCACACTCGAATGGCTTCGGCGTTGACACACAAACAACTTCAGGGATCCCTTCATGCGCTACTTCGTCACCCTTGCTTCCGCTGCCATTGCCCTGACCGCCGCGTTATCTGCGCAAGCGCAGGTCAGCGCGTCCGACATCAAGCTCGGTATGGTCAATGCGCAATCAGGGCCCGCATCCGGTCTGGGCCAGGGGATGCGCAGCGGTGCCGAGGCGGTGTTCAATGCCGTCAACGCCAAGGGTGGCATCAACGGCCGCAAGATCTCGCTGGTCATCGGTGACGATGGATACGAGCCCGACAAGGCGGTGGACGAGACGCTCAGGATGATCGAGCAGGAGAAGGTGTTCTCCCTGTTCGGCTACGTGGGAACGCCCACGGTGAATGCAGTGCTGCCCATCGTCAAGGAGATGGACGTGCCGCTCGTCGGGGCCTTCACCGGCGCCATGACGCTGCGTCAGCCCGTCATCAAGCAGGTGTTCAGCGTGCGCGCCAGCTACGACGACGAAGCCGAGACGCTGGTGGCGCACTTCCTCGCCTCGGGCGCCAAGACCGTGGCCGTGTTCTACCAGGACGATGGTTTCGGCCTCGCCGTGCTCTCCGGCACCGAAAAGGCACTGAAGAAGCGCGGCATGCAGGTCACAGCCAAGGGAACGTTCCAGCGCAATACGCTGGCGATCCAGAGCGGCCTGGCAGCAATGCTCGCGGCCAAGCCGGATGCCGTGGTGATGGTGGGCCCCTATGCCCCGCTCGCGGCGTTCATCAAGGAGTCGCGCGCCGCAGGGCTGAAGTCGCAGCTTGCGACGGTGAGCTTCGTCGGAACCGACAACCTCGTGGCCGAGGTGGGCAAGCTCGGCGAAGGCGTGCTCGTATCGCAAGTGGTGCCGTTCCCGGGCGATGACGACATGCCGATCACTCGCGAATGCCGTGAGACGGTCAAGGCGCACAGTGGCGAGCCTCTGGGCTTCGTCAATTTCGAGGGTTGCATCACGGCCAGGGTGATGGTCGCGGCGCTCGAGCGCGCGGGCAAGGAGCCCAGCCGCGAAGGGCTGGTGTCTGCACTGCATTCGATGCAGGGCATGGACCTGGGGGGCATGAAGGTGGCCTTCGCTGGCGACAACCATCAGGCGTCGAACGTGGTGTTCCTGACGCAGATTCGAGACGGCCGCATCACCAAGCTGCGTTGAGCGCGGCCCCCGGAAGCGTCTTTCGACGTTCCCGCCCCCCGAGGGGGTGAGTCCCTACTGGGGACGACCCTGCTTTTGACTCGAAGGCCGCAGCCCCATGCGGCACTGAAGAGGACCAAGCCGTCATGAAAATCTCTCACCGGCTGGTGGCGCTTTCGGTCTTGTCCGGCGCCGGCCTCGCTTGCGTGGCGGGGGTCAGCTATTTCGCCGTGACCTCCATCCAGCGAGACCTGCAAGGCCTGACCACGCAGGCCTCGCCGCTGCAGGCTCGCACCTTGGAGCTGCAGGAGCGCAGCGAGCGCATCATGGGCACGTTGCTGCGGCTCAGCCACGCGCGTACGGGCGAAGAGCTGCAGAAGATCACCCAGGACGCGGACACCGAACTGCAGCGCATCGAGCGACTGCGCCGGGAGATCAGCGCGCTTGGTGGGCGAGGTGGCAGTGCCACCGGGGGCGGCAAGGAGTTTGCCGCCGCGCACGAGCAGATCGCCGGGGCTGCCCGGCGGCGTCTCGCTGACGATGCCGCCTACCGCAGCGAGACCGAGGCTGCGCGCAAGGCGCTGGCTCAGGCCGAGCAGCAAATCGGCACAGCTCGGCAGGCTGTCCAGGGCATCGCGGTCGAGGCAGGGCAGGCTGCCGACAAGGCGCAGGAGGCGGTAGGGCGCTTGGCCATGCAGGCCAAGCTTGCACTCATGGCGCAAAACCGGCTGAAGGACGTCGTGCTTGTGGTGAACGATGCCGACGCGACCACCAACCGTTTCCGCCTGACGCCGCTGCGCGAGAAGGTGAAGGCGCCGCTGGACAGCATCCAGCGCCTGGAGGCCGGCGCGGGTGGCGTGGCGGGCGGCAACGACCCGCTGGCGGAAGTGCGCGCCGCCGCAATGAGGCTTTGGGAGATGTTCGCCCGTGACGGCACCGGCCTGCTTTCGTTGCGCGCGAAGGTGCTGACCAAGGCAGAGGGCAGCGCGGCGGCATACGCGGCGCAGCGCCATGCCGTGATCGCGCTCGTGGATGAACAGCTGGTGCGTCTCGGCGCATTGGCCGACGGGCTGGAAGTGCAGGGCGTGAAGCAGCGCCAGGCGCTCGAGGCCGCACTGAAGCTGCGCAACGAACCCGGCGGCGTCGTGGCCACCAGCGAAGCCGTGGCGCTGGGGATACGCGACATGGGCGCCGGTCTGCGGCAGTTGATGCTGGTCTCCGATGTCAAGGAGCTGCAGGACACGCAAGAGGCTGTGCAGCGTCAGGGCGTGGCGCTATCCGAGCAGATGAAGGCCATGCGCGCAGGCTTAGTGAAGATGGGGCGGTCCCAGCTCGCCGAGCAGGTGCAGGCGGCGCACGCGTCGATGGACAGCGTTACCGCATCGATCGACAAGCTGGCCGCCAGCCGCAAGGGACTGCTCGAGAGCGAAGCGGCGATGGCGCGGTCGCTGGTCCAGTTGAAGGAGGTGGCCGCGAGCCAGGCGGAGCTGGGTGAGCGCCAGGTCAGGTTCGTGGGCGAGCGTCAGGCCGAAGTCAGTGCGGCGGTGGACGACCGGGTGCGGTGGTCCCTCGCGGTGATCATCGGCATTTCCCTCGTGGCCGTCGCCGTCATCGGTGCGCTCAGCTGGAGCACGGTGCGTACCGTGACTCGCAGGCTGCACCTGGCCGTCGCCGTGGCCGAGCAGGTCTCGCACGGCAACCTTTACGCGATCCCCGAGGCATCGACCGAAGGCCGCGACGAAACGGCGCGCCTGCTCGCCGCGCTGTCGAGCATGGTGGGCATGCTCAAGCGCAGCGTCGCCGACATCCAGGGCGCGGCACACGAGGTGGATGTCGGTGCGGGCGAGATCAGCAGCGGCAACCAGGATTTGAGCCAGCGCACGGAGTCGCAGGCCACTGCATTGCAGCAGACCGCTGAATCGATGCAGTTGCTGGGCGAGGCCGTTCGCGCGAATGCAGAGCATGCGCAACAGGCCAGCGCGCTGGCCGCCGGCGCGTCGGGGGTGGCCGAGCGCGGCGGCCATGTCGTGGGCGCCGTGGTGCAGAAGATGCGCTCCATCAGCGATGGCAGCACAAAGATGGCCGAGATCATTGCGACGATCGATGCGATCGCCTTCCGGACCAATCTGCTTGCGTTGAACGCCGCGGTGGAAGCGGCGCGCGCCGGGGAGCAGGGCCGCGGCTTCGCGGTCGTCGCGAGCGAGGTGCGAGCCCTTGCAGGACGGTCGGCCGAAGCGGCACAGGAAATCAAGTCACTGATCGACGAGAGCGTCGGGCAGGTGCAAGAAGGTGCCAGGCTCGTCGACGAGGCCGGCGCGACGATGCAGGAGATCGTCGGCGCCACGCGCCGTGTCACCGACATCATGCGAGAGATCAGCGACGCCAGCGCCGAGCAGAGCGCGGGGGTGGCACGAGTGGGCCAGGCGATGCACCACATGGATGAGGGCACCCAGCGCAATGCTGCCCTGGTGGAGCAGTCTGCTGCCGCGGCGACGAACCTGAAGCAGTTGGCCCAGCAGCTCACGCACGCCGTGGCGATGTTCAGGCTGCGGCGTGCCGCTGATACCAGCATGGCGGGGGTCTGATCGCAGGGGTCGACGCGTCAACGCGTCATCGGTGATCGCCTCTCCGCCTCTCAAGCACTTACGGAGCCGCGACTTCGCCCTCGTTGGCACCGTTGCGAACTGAATCGATCGCGCTGATCTGCGCCTGCGTCGAGAGCGCTATTCGCCCCGTCGAGCCACTCTGTGGCGCCGCACGGCAGGCCGCATCGAGCGCCTGCTGCATGTCGGCGATGAGGTCGTCTGCGTTTTCCATGCCGGCATGCACGCGCAGCAGCGTTCCGTGATCGAACGGCCAGCCGGTGCTCCTGGCGGGCAGCGGATCGATCGGAAGGGCGAGGCTCTCGTAGCCGCCCCACGACAGACCGACGCCGAAGAACTGCAGCTTGCGGAACAGAACCGAGAGCTGTTCCCGTGTCATCGGCTTGAGCAGCACACCGAACAGGCCGCTCGCCCCCCGGAAGTCGCGCTTCCAGAGGGCATGGCCCGGGTCCTCGGGCAAGGCCGGGTGCAGGACACGCAGCACCGCGGGATGCGACTGCAGGTGCTGGGCCAGCTTCACGCCGTTGTCCCAATGACGCTGCAGGCGCACGGCCAGGGTGCGCAAGCCGCGCAGCGCGAGGAACACATCGTCCGGGCCGGCGGTTTCGCCGAAGTGGTGTGCGCTCAGCTGCAGCGCCAGCCAGGCGCGCTCGTTGGCCGTGGCCACACCCAGCAGCGCATCGGAATGGCCGACGATGTACTTGGTGGCTGCGTGGATCGAGACATCCACGCCATGCTCGAAGGGCCTGAAGAACAACGGCGTGGCCCACGAGTTGTCGAGGACCACGAACGCATCCGCGTGCCGGGCGATCTGGGCAATGGCCGGAATGTTCTGAATCTCGAAAGTCATCGAGCCCGGCGACTCGGCAAACACCACGCGCGTGTTGTTCCTCACCTTGCCGGCCAGGTCTTCCAGCCGGGTGGGATGGAAGTATTCGACCTCGATGCGCATGCGCTTGAGCACCCCTTCCGCAAAGGTGCGGGTCGGGCCGTAGACGCTGTCGCTCATGAGCAGGTGGTCGCCCGCCTGAAGCAGGCCCATCAGCGCGTGCGTGCATGCCGACAGCCCGGAAGGAAACAGCGTGGACCGGTAGCCGCCTTCGAGCTGCGACATTGCATGCTCCAGGGAGCGGGTCAAGGGTGTGCCGAAGCGGCCGTAGCTGGCCATCGGGTTGCCCTCGCTCTTGCGTGATTCCCATTCCTCCAATGAGCTGGCAAGGATGGTCGAGCCCCGGTACACGGGCACGTTCACCATGCCGGCATGTTCGGAAGGGGATCGTCCCGCCTCGACCAGCTGGGTGTGGACTTCGGCGGGCATGTGCTGTGTCGGGGAGGGGTGAGGTCCAGGCATGGCGGTTCGGATTGGAACCGGAACTTTATGCTGCACCCCGCGGAACGTATTGCTGACTTATCGCTTGAAATCACCATGGCCGGGCATGGCATTGCCCATGTTTGGGGCCTATGCGGCAAAATTTTCCCCCATGACGAATACCCTGGAAAAGCTGGACCGCTACGACCGAGAGATCCTTCAGGTGCTGCAGGAGGACGCATGCATCGCCGTCGCTGACCTGTCCGAGCGGGTGGGGCTGACGGCCTCCCCCTGCTGGAGGCGCATGCAGAAACTCAAGGAGCTGGGGGTCATCCGCAAGCAGGTTGCGCTGCTCGACCCGGCTCACCTCGACCTCGATGTCACCGTGTTCATCATGGTCAAGACCAACCAGCACCGCATCGCATGGTTCCAGTCCTTCCACCGGCTGGTGAGCGCCATGCCCGAAGTGGTGGAGTTCTACCGGGTGACGGGCACCACCGACTACCTGCTGAAGGTGGTCGTGTCCGACATCCGGGCCTATGACCGCGTCTACAAGGCGTTGATCAAGGGCGCGGAGCTGGCGGACGTGACCTCGATGTTCGCCATGGAGCAGATCAAGTACACGACGGCCCTTCCGCTTCAGAAGCTGTAGAGGGATGCGGCGTGCCGGAGCAGCGCGACGAGCGGCGATGCCGGAGTTGCTGCCGCTTTCTTCAGCGGTTCGCTTGGTGGAGGCTGGCGCTCGCCTGGAGCAACTGCGCCACTGCCGCCACCGCAATCACCTCCGGCTGCTTGCCCGGGATGCCGTCCACGCCGATGGGGCACGCCAGGCGCGCCACGCGATCCGGCTCGATGCCGCGCTGCTCGCAGCGGTGCACGAAGCGCTGCCGCTTGGTCTTCGAACCGATCAGCCCCAAGAAGCCGAAGTCGCCTCGGCGCAACACCGCTTCGGTGATGCGCATGTCCAGCTCATGGCTGTGCGTGAGCACGAGGTAATGCGCGCCGGGCGGGGCCTGGTCCACCTCGGCCTCCACGGTGTCGACGCACAAGCGGCGGATGTGCGCCGGCCAGGGCGCCCCCAGCGCGTGGACGGCGGGGAATTGCTCCTCGCGTTCGTCGATCCAGTCGACCACGACATCGAGCGTGGCGAGCAGCGTGGCAATGGCGCGGCCCACGTGACCGGCGCCGTAAAGCTGCAGGTGAAACAGGGGCTGCGGCGCGGGCCATTGGGCGAGGGTGTGCGCGTCCAGGGGATCGAACGCGCACGTCACCGCTCCGCCGCAGCACTGCCCGAGCGCGGGACCGAGCGCGTAGTGCTCGCGGCGCGAGCCGCGTTCGCCGGTGCGCAGCATCTCGCGGGCCGCTTCGATGGCTTTCAGTTCGAGATGGCCGCCGCCGATGGTGCCTGCGCAGCTGCTCGGCGTGACCAGCATGCGGGTGCCGGCCGGCCGGGGCGCGGAGCCTTGCGTGGCTTGCACCCGCACCACCACGGCGTGCTCGCCGGTGTCGAGGCAGTGCCGGGCTGCGGCCAGGACGGCGCGATCCACGGCGCTCAACCCATGGCCGCGCGCACGGCGTCGATGGCGTCGAGCACCGCTTCCGCCGTGGCGGGCGCGCGCAGCGGCGGGTCGATGCGGTGCCCTCCCACCGCCGACACCGCATCGCGCAGGGCGAAGAACACCGAGAACGCCAGCAGCAGGGGCGGCTCGCCCACCGCCTTGCTGCGGTGGATGGCGTCTTGCGCGTTGGCGTTGTCGAACAGGCGCACGTTGAACACGGGCGGGCAGTCGTTGGCGGTGGGGATCTTGTAGGTGCTCGGTGCGTGCGTCATGAGCTGGCCGGTCTGGGGGTGCCACACAAGCTCCTCCATCGTGAGCCAGCCCATGCCCTGGATGAAGGCGCCTTCGACCTGGCCGATGTCGATGGCCGGGTTGAGCGAGCGCCCCACGTCGTGCAGCAGGTCGGCGCGCAGCAGGCGCGACTCGCCGGTGAGCGTGTCCACCACCACCTCGCTCACGGCCGCGCCGTAGGCGTAGTAGTAGAACGGCCGGCCTTGCATGGCCTGCGCGTCCCAGTGCAGGCCGGGCGTGGCGTAGTAGCCGTCGGACCACAGCTGCACGCGGTCTTCGTAAGCCTGGTGGACGAGGTCTTCGAAGGCGAGCACGCGGCCGTTGGTCTCCACCACGTCGTTGGCGAATCGCACGGCCTGCGCATCGCCGCCCCAGCGCCGGGCGGCGAATTCGGCGAGGCGTTCGCGGATCTGGCGCGCGGCGTCCTGCGCGGCCTTGCCGTTGAGATCGGTGCCGGAAGAGGCGGCCGTGGCCGAGGTGTTGACGACCTTGGTGGTGTCGGTGGCCGACACGCGCACCCGCTCATAGGCGATGCCCAGCTCGTGGGCCACCACCTGCGCCACCTTGGTGTGCAGGCCCTGGCCCATCTCCGTGCCGCCGTGGTTCACCAGCACCGAGCCATCGGTGTACACGTGCACCAGCGCGCCGGCCTGGTTGAGGTGCCTCAGGTTGAACGAGATGCCGAACTTCACCGGCGTGAGCGCGAGGCCGTGCTTGAGCACCGGGCTGTGCGCGTTGAAGGCTTCGATCTCGGCGCGGCGCTCGCGGTAGCGGCTGTCGCGCTCCAGCTCGGCGGTGAGTTCATGGATCACGTTGTCGGCCACGGGCTGGCCGTAGGGCGTGTGCTGCGAGCCGTCGGCGGCGTAGAAGTTGTCGCGGCGCACATCGAGCGGGTCGCGGCCCAGCGTGCGGGCGATGGTGTCGAGCACATATTCGGTGGCGAGTGCGCCCTGGGGCCCGCCGAAGCCGCGAAACGCGGTGTTGCTCTGCGTGTTCGTCTGCGCCGAATAGCCGTGCAGCGCCACGTCGGGCAGCCAGTAGGCGTTGTCCACATGGCACAGCGCGCGTGCCATCACGGGGCCCGAGAGATCGGTGGAATGGCCGGCATTGGAGACCAGGGTGAGCTCGTAGCCGAGCACGCGGCCGTCGTCGTCGTAACCCACTTCGTATTCGTAGTGAAACGGGTGGCGGCGGCCGGTGACGAGGAAATCGTCGTCGCGGTCCAGGCGCAGCTTCACGGGCCGGCCCAGGCGCTGCGCGGCGATGGCGGCCACGCAGGCGAAGAGCGCCGATTGCGACTCCTTGCCGCCGAAGCCGCCACCCATGCGTCGGCACTCCACCTGCACATGGTGGGCGCGCAAACCCAGGCAGCGCGCGACGAGGTGCTGCATCTCGCTGGGATGCTGGGTGGAGCACAGCACGCGCATGCCGTGGTCCTCGGAGGGCACGGCCATGCTGATCTGGCCTTCCAGGTAGAACTGCTCCTGGCCGCCCACCTCCAGGGTGCCGGCCAGGCGATGCGGCGCCGCGGCGATGGCGGCCCGGGCGCCACCCTCGCGCGTGCTGCGCGTGAGGTGCATGGGCGGCAATACGTAGCGCCCCTCGGCGTGGGCCTGCGTGTGCGTGAGCACGGCGGGCAGGGGCTCGATGGTGAGCACCTCGCGGGCCAGGGCCGCGGTGCGGCGTGCGGCAAGGCGCGTGTCGGCGATGACGGCGTAGACCGGCTGGCCGACGTAGCGCACCTCGCCGTCGGCCAGGATGGGGTCGTCGTGCACCACCGGGCCGCAGTCGTTGGGGCCGGGGATGTCGGCGGCGGTGAGCACGTCCACCACGCCGGGCTGGGCGCGCAGGCGGTCGAGCGCGAGGGCGGTGAGGCGGCCATGCGCCACGGGCGACAGGCCCAGCGCGGCGTGCAGCGTGCCTTGCAGCTCGGGCAGGTCGTCGACGTAGTGCGCCTCGCCGCTTACATGGAGGTGGGCCGATTCATGCGGCCGGGCGGTGCCCGCGCCGCTGCTGTGGCGCAGGGTGGGGAGTTCGGTGGGCTTGTTCATGAGTGCCCCCAGGGCCGGGCTGCGCCCAGCCCGCCCCCCGCGGGGGACAAGGAAACTTGGGGCGGCCCGGCGTTTCCTTGTGAGCAAGAGGGCAGAGGGTGGGGGCGAGACCACACGCTGAGCGAGTCTTCGCCCAGGGCGCCTTCCACCCGCGTCTCCATCCAGAACCGCACCAGCAGGTTGCGCGCCGCGCGCAGCCGATACCCGGCGCTCGCCCGCATGTCGGTGAGCGGCGTGTAGTCGTGCGCCAGCGCCTCCTGCGCACGTTGCACCGTGGCCTCGTTCCATGGCTGGCCGAGCATCGCCTGTTCCGCCGCCGAAGCCCGCTTCACGGTGGCCGCCATGCCGCCGAAGGCAAGCCGCGCCTCGCGCACCACCTCGCCGTCGAGCGCGATGGCCAGGCCCGCCGCCACGGCGGAGATGTCCGAATCGAAACGCTTGCTGAGCTTGTAGGCCCGCACCTGCCGGCGCAAGGCGGCGAGCGGCACCACGATGGCCTGCACGAACTCGCCCGGCTCCAGGCGGTTCTTCATGTAGTCGACATAGAACGCATCCAACCGCAGCTCCCGCAGCGCGTCGCCACGGCGCAGTTGCAGCGAGGCATCGAGTGCCATCAGCACCGGCGCGCTGTCGCCTATGGGCGAGCCGTTGGCGATGTTGCCGCCCATGGTGCCCGCATGGCGGATGGGCGGCGAGGCGAAGCGCACACCCATTTCGGTGAGCGACGGCAGGCGCTGCGCCAGGGCGCCCCATGCTGCCTCCAGCGACGCCCCCGCGCCGATCCACAAGGCCCCGTCGCGTTCCTCGATGCGCTTGAGTTCGTCCACACGGCCGAGATAGACGATCTCCGGCAGTTCGCGCAGCTGCTTGTTCACCCACACGCCGATGTCGGTGCAGCCCGCCAGCAGCCGTGCGTGGGGCCGCGCCTCGCGCAGCACGGCCAGCTCCTCCACGGTGGAAGGCGAGTGGAAGTGCCCGCCGCACAGCGTGGTGCCCTCTCGGGGGATGGCCTTCAGTGCCTCGATGACCGGCTGCGTGTCCAGCGCCGTGCCCGGCAGCTCGAACATGCGCTGCCCCGCATCCAGCAAGGGCCGGTAGCCCGTGCAGCGGCACAGGTTGCCCGCCAACTCGTCGGCCAGTGCCTGCCGCGCCGGCTGCGTGCCTTGCGCCGTGTGACGCTCGCGGCAAGCCCACAGCGACATCGCGAAGCCCGGCGTGCAAAACCCGCATTGCGAGGCGTGGCAATCCACGAGCGCCTGCTGAACCGGATGCAGCTCGCCGCAGTTCAGGGCGCGCAGGTCCTCCACTGTGAACAGCGCCTTGCCGTGCAGCGCAGGCACGAACTGCATGCACGCATTCACCGTGCGCAGCGCCAGGCCGCGCACCAGGTCGGCCGGTGCGTCACCCGGGCCAGGCAGCTCGCCCAGCACCACGGTGCACGCGCCGCAGTCACCCTCGTTGCAGCCTTCCTTGGTGCCGGTGCAGCGCGTGTCCTCGCGCAGCCAGTCGAGCACGGTGCGCGTGGGCGGCACGTCGTGCAGTGCCACGAGGGTGCCGCGGTGGTAGAAGCGGATGGGCTGGAAATCGCTCATGGGTGGAAGTGGATGCAGGCCGGCGCGCGGCACGCACCCTCAGCGCCATGCCGCCCGTATACGATAGCCTCCATTCGGCTGCCCCCCTGCGCAGCCGGTGTCTTCCCCCTCACGATCTTTGCCCGCATGACGGCTGCCGCCTCTTCCGTCACGCCCTCGCAGCGCATCGCGCTGCGTGGCGACCTGCTGGATTTCGTCACCCGGCCCGCATGGGGCGAGGTGCAGTCCCCCGCCGTGCGCTGGCGGCCCGACCACTGGCTGCTCATCGAAGACGGCCGCATCGCAGGCGCGCAGCCCGGTAACCAGCCGCCCGGCGACAGCTGGGCCCGGCGCGAATACCCCGGCCGCCTCATCGTGCCCGGCTTCATCGACACCCACGTCCACAGCCCGCAGCTCGACGTGATCGCCAGCCACGGCGCCGAGCTGCTGGATTGGCTGGACACCTACACCTTCCCTGCCGAGCGCCGCTATGCCGATGCGCTGGAGGCGCGCACGGGCGCCGAGCGCTTTCTCGACGCGCTGCTCGCGCACGGCACCACCAGCGCCATGGTGTTCCCCACGGTGCACAAGGTGAGCGCCGACACGCTCTTCGCCGCCGCCCAGGAGCGCGGCATGCGGCTCATCACCGGCAAGGTGCTGATGGACCGCCACGCGCCCGACGGACTGCGCGACGAGGCGCCCGACCTCGGCGCACGCGACTGCGTGGATCTCATCGACCGCTGGCACGGCGTGGATCGCCTGGCGTATGCGGTGACCGTGCGCTTCGCGCCCACCAGCACGCCCGGCCAGCTGGCGATGGCTGGCCAGCTGTGCACGGCCTACCCCGGCGTGTACATGCAGACCCACCTCGCGGAGAACCGCGCCGAGGTGAAGTGGGTGCAGGAGCTCTTCCCCGAGGCGCGCAGCTACCTCGACGTGTACGAACGCGCCGGGCTGCTCAATGCCCGCGGCGTGTGCGCCCACGGCATCTGGCTCGACGACGCCGACCGCGCCGCGCTGCGCGATGCCGGCGCGCAAATCGCGCACAGCCCTTCGTCCAACCTCTTCCTCGGCAGCGGCCTGTTCGATTGGCGCGCGGCCGAGGCGGCCGGCGTGCCGGTGAGCGTGGCCACCGATGTGGGCGGCGGCACCAGCCTGTCGATGCAGCGCACGCTGGCTGATGCGTACAAGGTGCAGGCCCTGTCCGGCCAGCGGCTCACCGCGTGGTGCGCCCTGCACGCGGCCACGCTGGGGGCTGCGGCGGCGCTGGGCCTGTCGGAGGAGATCGGCTCGCTCTCGGCCGGCTGCGCGGCCGACGTGTGCGTGTGGGACTGGGCGGCCGGCCCCGTGGCGCGACGCCGGCACGAGCTGGCGCGCAGCCTGCACGAGCAGGTGTTCGCATGGATCACCTTGTCGGACGAGCGCAACCTGGTCATGGCGATGGTTCAGGGCGTGATGCGTTACGAACGCCACGAACGCCACGAACGCGATGTCTGACCCGCTGCGCCTCGAACTGGCGGGCATCAGCAAACGGTACCCGGGCGTCCAGGCCAACGACCGCGTGAACCTGCGCGTCAAGCCGGGCGAGATCCATGCCGTGCTGGGCGAGAACGGCGCGGGCAAGTCCACGCTCATGAAGATCATCTACGGCGCTGTCTTGCCCGATGAAGGCGAGATCCGCTGGGACGGCCGGCCGGTGCAGATCCACCACCCGCACGAGGCGTTGCGGCTGGGCATCAGCATGGTGTTCCAGCACTTCAGCCTGTTCGACACGCTCACGGCCGCCGAGAACGTGTGGCTCGGCTTGGGCCCAGGTCTGTCGCTGGCGGAGGTGACGCAGCGCATCCGCCGCGTGGCGCACGACTACGGGCTCGACGTGGACCCGCAGCGCCCCGTGCACACGCTGTCGGTGGGCGAGCGCCAGCGAGTAGAGATCGTGCGCTCGCTCATGACGCAGCCGCGCCTGCTCATCCTCGACGAGCCCACCTCGGTGCTCACGCCGCAGGCGGTGGAGCGGCTGTTCGCCACGCTGCGCCAGCTCGCCCGCGAGGGCTGCAGCATCCTCTACATCAGCCACAAGCTCGACGAGATCCGCGCGTTGTGTCACCACTGCACCGTGCTGCGTGCGGGCCGCGTGACGGGCGAGGTCGATCCCACGCGGGAGAGCAACGCCAGCCTGTCGCGCCTGATGATCGGTGCGGAACCGCCGCCGCTGCCCGAGCCGCGCACGCAGCCGGGCGATGGGGTCCTCGCGGTGCGCCAGCTCACGCTGCCGCCACAGGGTCAGTTCGGCACGCACCTCGATGCGGTGAGCTTCGCGGTGCGCTCGGGTGAAATCGTCGGCATCGCCGGTGTGTCGGGCAACGGGCAGCAGGAGCTGATGGCCGCGCTGTCGGGCGAGGACACGCGCGCTCGCCCCGAGGCGATCCAGCTCTACGCCCGCCCCATCGGCCGGCTGTCGCCCGCGCAGCGCAGACGGCGCGGGCTGCACTTCGTGCCCGAGGAGCGGCTGGGCCGCGGCGCGGTGCCGGGCCTGTCGCTCGCGCAGAACACACTGCTCACGCGCACCGAGGCGGTGGGCCGCTGGGGTTGGATCCGCACACGCCAGGTGGCCGCGTTGGCGCGCCATCTCATCGCGCGCTTCCAGGTCAAGGCCGCGGGGCCGGGTGCGGCTGCCAAGAGCCTGTCGGGCGGCAACCTTCAGAAGTTCATCGTCGGCCGCGAGATCGACGCGCGGCCCCGGCTGCTCATCGTGTCGCAGCCGACCTGGGGTGTGGACGTGGGCGCTGCCGCGCAGATCCGCGCCGAACTCATCCGCCTGCGCGAGGCGGGCTGCGCCGTGCTGGTCGTGAGCGAGGATCTCGACGAGTTGTTCGAGATCGCCGACCGGCTGCTGGTCATGGCGCGGGGGCGCGTGTCGCCGTCGGTGCCTGCGGCGAAGGCGAGCGTGGAGATGATCGGCCAGTGGATGAGCGGCCTGTGGGGCCAGCAGGAGCAGGCGCTGGTCGATGCCGGTGCATGAACGCATGTTGAGACTCGAGCCTCGCCCCGAACCCAGCCGCGTGATGTCGATCGCCTCGCCATTGCTCGCGCTGGCACTGACCACGCTCATCGGCATGGCGCTCTTCGTCGCGCTGGGCAAGGACCCCGTGCGCGGGCTGCAGGTGTTCTTCGTGGAGCCCCTGCGCAGCGGCTACGCGCTGTCGGAGCTGGCGCTCAAGGTCACGCCGCTGTGGCTCATCGCGCTCGGCCTATCGGTGTGTTTTCGCTCCAACGTGTGGAACATCGGGGCGGAAGGGCAGTTCATCATGGGCGCCATCGCGGCCGGTGGCGTGGCGATGATGGCCGATGCGAACACGGGCCGCTGGATCGTGGCGGCCATCCTCGCGGCGGGCGTGCTGGGCGGCATGCTGTGGGCGGGGATCGTCGCGTTGCTGCGCGACCGCGCGAACGCCAACGAGATCCTGGTGAGCCTCATGCTGGTCTACGTGGCCGACATGGTGCTGAGCTACCTCGTCTATGGCCCGTGGAAAGACCCGGCGGGCTACAACTTCCCGCAGACCATCGTGTTCGCGCCGCCCACCCAGGTGCCGCGGCCCTTCGCCGGCTGGCGGGTGCACATCGGGGCCGTGATCGCGCTCGTGGGTGTGGCGCTGTTCTGGGTCTTCCTGTTCCGCATGGCCGCGGGCTTCCAGTTGCAGGTGGGCGGCCTCGCGCCGGCTGCGGCGCGCTTTGCCGGCTACTCATCGCGCAAGGCGTTGTGGATGGCGATGCTGGTCTCGGGCGGCATGGCGGGGCTGGCCGGCGGCATGGAAGCCGCGGGGCCGCTGGGGCAGCTCACGCCGCATGTGCCGGCGGGCTATGGCTTCGCGGCCATCATCGTGGCCTTCGTCGGCCGGCTGCACCCGGTCGGGGTGCTGTTCTCGGCCGTGCTGATGAGCATGTTCTATATCGGCGGCGAGTTGTCGCAGTCGCGCCTGGGGTTGCCGAAGTCGCTCACGGGCGTGTTCCAGGGTCTGCTGCTGTTCACGCTGCTGGCGTGCGACACGCTTATCCACTACCGGGTGAGGTGGAGGCTTCGCGGCCCTCACCCAGCCCACCCTGTCGCCGCCAAGGAAGCCCCCCACCAAGATCCCGCCTGATGGACTCGCTGGCCCTGCTCATCGCCGCTGCCCTCAATGCCGGGACGGTGCTCGCTTTCGCGGCGCTGGGCCTGCTCATCAACGAGCGCGCCGGCATCGTGAACCTGGGTGCCGAGGGCCTGATGCTCGTGGCCGCCATCGCGGGCTTCGCGACCGCCGTCCACACCGGCAGCGACCTGCTCGCGTTCGCCGCGGGCGCCGGTGCCGGCGCGTTGCTCGCCGCAGTCTTCGGCCTGCTGGTGATCTGGCTCAACACCAATCAATACGCGAGCGGCCTCGCGCTCAGCCTGTTCGGCGCCGGCTTCTCGGCCTTCGTGGGCATCGGCTACACGCAGGCCAAGTTGTCGCAGCGGCTGAACTACCCCGTGCCGGTGCTGGGCGATCTCCCGTTCATCGGCCCCGCGCTGTTTCGGCAGCACCCCATGGCCTACCTCGCCATCGCGCTCACCGCGGCACTCGCGTGGTTCCTCTACCGCTCGCGTGCCGGCCTCGTGTTGCGTGCGGTGGGCGAATCGCCCGAATCGGCGCATGCGCTGGGCTACCCGGTGCGCCGCATCCGCCTCGCGGCGGTCGTGGCCGGCGGCGCGCTGTGCGGGCTGTCGGGCGCCTACATCTCGGTGATCTACACGCCGCTGTGGGTGGAAGGCATGGTGGCGGGCAAGGGCTGGATCGCGCTCGCGCTCACCACCTTCGCCACTTGGCGGCCGGCGCGCGTGCTGCTGGGCGCCTACCTGTTCGGCGGCGTGACCATGCTGCAGTTCCACCTGCAAGGCGAGGGCGTGCAGATCGCGAGCCAGTGGCTCACGATGCTGCCCTACCTCGCGACCATCGTGGTGCTGGTGCTCATCTCGCGCAACGCCGCGTGGATCCGCGCCAACATGCCGGCTTCGCTCGGGAAGCCGTTCTTCCCCGGCTCATAATCCGCCGGCCTTCATCCCAGGCCTCATGGAGATCACACGATGAACCGCTCGAAGCGCTCGATGTTGCGATGGGCCGGCTGGTCGGTGTTGGCGGCTGCGGCCGGCCTCGCCGCCTGTGGCAAGAAGCAGGACACCACTGCCTCCACGGCGCCCGCGCCCGCGGCCTATCCCGAGCCCGCCAAGGCCGAGCCGCTGAAGATCGCCTTCGCCTATATCGGCCCCGTGGGCGATGGGGGCTGGACGTACGCGCACGACCGCGGCCGCAAGGCGGTGGAAAAGGAGTTCGGCGACAAGGTGCTCACCACCTACGCCGAGAGCGTGCCCGAGGGCCCCGATGCCGAACGCGTGCTGCGCGACATGGTGGGCCAGGGCCACAAGCTGATCTTCGGCACCACCTTCGGCTACATGGACTACATGCTGAAGGTGGCGGCCGACGCGAAGGACGTGAAGTTCGAGCACGCCACGGGCTACAAGACGGCCGAGAACCTGCGCACCTACGACAGCCGCACCTACGAAGGCGCCTACATGGCCGGCGTGATCGCGGGCGGCATGACCAAAAGCAACGTGCTGGGCGTGGTGGGCTCCGTGCCCATCCCTGAGGTCGTGCGCAACATCAACAGCTTCACACTGGGCGCGCAGTCGGTGAACCCCAAGATCCGCACCAAGGTCGTGTGGGTGAACAAGTGGTTCGACCCACCCAGGGAAACCGAGGCCGCGCAATCGCTGCTCAATGCCGGCGCCGACGTGCTGATGCAGAACACCGACTCCAGCGCCGTGCTGAAGACGGCCGACAAGGCCGGCAAGTACGCCTTCGGCTGGGACAGCGACATGACCTCCTATGGCCCGAAGGCGCACCTCGCCTCGGCCGTGATCGACTGGGGCCCGTACTACATCAAGGCCACGCGCGATGTGCTCGATGGCACCTGGAAGCCCGGCCAGACGTGGTGGGGTGTGAAGGAAGGGGCCATCGATCTGGTATCCATCTCCGATGCCGTGCCCGCCGAGATCAAGGCCAAGGTCGAGCGCGTGAAGGCAGGCCTGAAGGACGGCAGCTTCGTCATCTGGAAAGGCCCCATCGCCGACAACGCCGGCAAGGAAGTCCTGAAGAACGACCAGGTGGCCGACGACAAGTGGCTGGGTGGCATCAACTTCTTCGTGAAGGGCGTCGAAGGCCGGGTGCCGGGCGCCGACAAGAAGTAAGACCTCTCTCTCTTGCCTGTACGCATGACCATGAACCTCGACGCCATCCCCCGCGACCGGCTGCCGGCGCTGCTGCGCGCCATGCCCAAGGCCGAGTTGCACATCCACATCGAAGGCTCGCTCGAACCCGAGCTCATCTTCGAGCTGGCCCGGCGCAACGGTGTGTCGCTCGCCTACCCCAGCGTCGAGGCCCTGCGCGCGGCCTACGCCTTCACTGACCTGCAAAGCTTCCTCGACATCTACTACGCCGGAGCGAGCGTGCTGCTGCACGCACAAGACTTCGAGGACATGGGCATGGCGTACTTCCGCCGCGCCCAGGCCGACCACGTGGTGCATGCGGAGCTTTTCTTCGACCCGCAAACGCACACCGCGCGCGGCGTGCCGTTCGAGGCGGTGATCGGCGGCCTGTCGCGCGCCTGCGAACGTGCGCAGCGCGAGTTGGGCATCGGCAGCTCGCTCATCATGTGCTTCCTGCGCCATCTCAGCGAAGAGGAAGCGTTTGCCACGCTGGAGGAGGCCTTGCCATATCGCGGCCAGTTCATTGGCGTGGGGCTCGACAGCGGCGAGCGGGGCAACCCGCCGGAGAAGTTTGCCCGGGTCTTTGCGCGCTGCCGCGAACTGGGCCTGCACCTCGTGGCGCACGCCGGCGAGGAGGGTCCGGCCGAGTACGTGAGGAACGCGCTGGACGTGCTGCATGTCGAGCGCATCGATCATGGCGTGCGCAGCGTCGAAGACCCGGCGTTGATGCAGCGACTGGCGCGCGAGCGCGTGCCGCTCACGGTGTGCCCACTGTCGAATGTGAAGCTGTGCGTGTTCGAGACGATGCGCGAGCACAACCTCGCGACGCTGCTCGACGCTGGCCTCGTGGCGACCGTGAACTCCGATGATCCCGCGTACTTCGGCGGCTACATCAACGACAACTTCCTTGCCGCCTTCGAGGCACTGCCGCAGCTCACCGCGCGGCACGCGCATCGCCTGGCGCTCAACAGCATCGAGGCGAGCTTCGCCTCGCAGGCCGACAAGCAGCGCTGGCGCGAGCAGCTCGATGCGGTGTTCGAGCGGGGCTGACTTCGGAATCGCTGTGGCTGAGCTGTTCACCACTGGGATCTCCAACCTGTTCGCGTTCGATCTCTGCAACTCGTTCGCATTGCGCCTGCAGTAAGTTCGCACTGAACACCCCTGCCCCGTTCGCCCTGAGCCTGTCGAAGGGCCATCACACCGGCGCAGGGGCTTCGACAGGCTCAGCCCGAACGGGGCGGTGGCGGGCAGGATGAACGAGGCCATCGCGTACCGTTCGCCCTGAGCCCGTCGAAGGGTCGCCCTGAGCTTGTCGAAGGGCCATCACGTCGGCGCCGGGGCTTCGACAGGCTCAGCCCGAACGGGGCGGTGGCGGGCACGAAGAACGAGGCCATCGCGTACCGTTCGCCTTGAGCCCGTCGAAGGGTCGCCCCTCACCACTGGTTCCGCAGCTCCCGCAGCTTGGCGAACACGGTCTTCGGATCCGGCTGCTCAGGCAGATCGGGAAAGCTCTCGCGCAGCTTCGCAATCACGCTCGGGCTGGTGAGCCGCAGGAAGGTGTTGAACTCCTTTTCCTGCTGCATCGTGGTCACCCGCGCCGTGGACGGATCGTGGCCTGCCACCTGGGGCAGCCATGCCTGCGCGGCCTCGTTGTCCGGCTCACGCGACATCGTGAAGCGCAGATTGTTCTCGATGTAGTCGTGCCCCGGGTACACCAGCGTGTCCTCCGGCAGCCGCGACAGCTGCTCCACGAAGCTGGTGTAGAGCGCCTCGACGTTGCCGCCGTTGTGGCAGTTGCCCGCTCCGGCATTGAACAGCGTGTCGCCCGAGAACAAGGCCGGCCGGTCGGTGTGCGAGCGCAGGCAGATGTGGCACAGGGTGTGGCCGGGCGTGTCCATGCACTCCAGTTCCACCGTCTTGCCGACCTTGATCACGTCGCCTGCTTTCACGCCCCGGTCGACGCCCGGTATGCAAGAGCCGGCACGGTGATGCGCGATCACCTTGGCGCCCGTGGCCGCCACCACCTGGGTGTTGCCGCCCGTGTGGTCGAAGTGCTCGTGCGTGTTGAGGATCTGCGTGATGTCCCATCCCCTGGCCTGGGCCGCGGCCAGGCATTTCTCGTGGTCCAGGGGATCGATCGCCAGGGCCTCGCCGCTCTCCGGGCAGGCGATCAGGTAGTTGTAGTTGCGCAAGGCGTTGCCGGTCCAGATGCGCTCGACGATCATCGCGGGCTCCCAGGGATGCGCAGCCATTCTAGGAAGCAGCTGTGCATGCTGCGCTGCCTTTAGGGGAAACATTGCCGATGGGTGGCTCTCGTGGGAAAGTAGCCGCCCTCTTGGGTCACCTCCTCTCAACTGCCGAAGGAATTGCCATGTCTGTCGTCCGTGCCCGCACTGTCCATGCGCTCGCCTGTGCCGCCGCACTGCTCGTCGCAGGTTCCGTCATCGCTGCCGAGGCCCGTTCCGTCGAAGGCTTGTCCATGCCCGAATCGGTCATCGTGGGCCCAGACGGGCGACTCTATGTGTCGGAGATCGGCGAGTTCGGCAAGGACGGTGACGGCAAGGTGAGCGTCATCGGCAAGTCGGGCAAGCCTGAGCCCTACGCCCAGGGCATGGACGACCCCAAGGGCCTCGCCGCCGCGGGCGGCAATCTTTATGTCACCGACAAGAACAGGATCTGGAAGATCGCGAAGCAGGGTCGAGCGACGGTGTTTGTGAAGCCCGAAGCCTTTCCGCAGCCGCCGGTGTTCCTGAACGATCTGGTGGCCGACAGCAGCGGCAATCTCTACGTGTCCGACACCGGTGACCTCGACAAGGGCGGCAAGGGCGCCATCTTCAAGATCACGCGCTCGGGCAAGGTGACGCTCGTGACTTCGGAAGCCCAGAACCCGAGCATCAAGAGCCCCAACGGCCTGCTCGTGGAGGGCAAGGACAAGCTACTGGTTGTCGACTTCGCCACCGGCGAGTTGCTGCGCCTCGATGTCGCCAAGGGCACGACGGAAAAGATCGCCGACGGCTTCGGCGGCGGCGATGGGCTGGCGCGCGACGCACAAGGCGTGCTCTACATCTCCGACTGGAAGAGCGGCCGCGTCTGGAAGCTGAACCCCAAGCGAAAGGATGCCCAGCCCGAGGCCTACACGCAGGCCTTCAAGGCGTCGGCCGACATCACGTTGTCACGGGACGGCAAGTACATCGTGGTGCCCGACATGAAGGCAGGCAGCGTGGTGTGGCTGCCGAAGTGAAGCAGAAGGTGACGCAGACGGTACGAGTAGCGGACGGCTTGAATACACGGAAATTGCCGTAGTACCCGCAATTCGCTATAAGGCAGGCCTCTTTCAACAACAAAGGGAGGTGCCCATGTCGGCCACCATCGATTCGCAAGTTGTTCAGCTCGGCAAGTACAAGGTCCGCCGCGGCGAGAGTTCCGTCTCGGGCCTGTCGTCCGGCGCGTTCATGACGGTGCAGCTGCACCTGGCCCATTCATCGAGCTTCGCCGGTGCCGGCGTCATTGCTGGCGGGCCGTACCGCTGCGCGCAAACCTACCGGGGTGCGGCGCTCCTGGCCGAAGATGCCTACGTGCAGAACGCCCTGTACATCTGCATGAACCCGCTCGTGCCGCAGACCGCGCCGAACGCCGAGCGGTTGGCCCAGCTGGCGCGCGAGACGGCTTCGGCCGGCGAGATCGACCCGGTGGAGCACCTGGCCGACCATCGCGTGTACATCTTCACCGGCAGCAAGGACGAGGTCGTGTACTCCGATGTCGTCGAGCGCACGCGCCGCTTCTACGAGCTGCTCGGCGTGAAGCCCGACCGCATTGCCTATCACGACGATGTGCCGGCTGGCCATTCGATCATCACCGACAACCCGGAAGACTCGCCGCTGGAGGCCAACGAGCCGCCCTACATCAACGATGGCGGCTTCATGCAGTCGCATGACATCCTGCGTCACATCTACGGGCCGCTCAAGCCGCCGTCAGAGAACCTGACCGGTCGGCTGATCCGCTTCGACCAGACCGAGTTTTTCGGCGGCGAGGCGCGTGCGAGCATGAGCGCCTTCGGCTATGCCTATGTGCCGCGTGCGGTGGAAGAGGGGGCGCCGGCCCGGGTGCACATCGCGCTGCACGGCTGCAAGCAGGGCTACGCCTACGTGAACTACGTCAACGGCCGCCCCGACGTCCGCAACGTACCGCCCTACGGCACGCGCTACGTGACCACCACCGGGTACAACGAGATCGCCGACAGCAACGACATCATCGTGCTGTATCCGCAGGCGCAAGGCATCGACGACGGCAGCACCCAGAACCCCGACGGCTGCTGGGACTGGTGGGGCTACACCAACCGCGACCCGAACCGACCCGACTACTACTCGCGCAGCGCGATCCAGATCCAGGCCATCCACAACATGCTCGGCCGCCTGGGCGGTTGATGCACGACGGCCCGCAACACAGGCAACTGGGAAGACCCAAATGAGAAGAACATCCGCAGACCCGATCGCGACCACGCAGGCATCCGCGAAGGCCGTGGCCAAGATCAATGCGTCCGCGCTGTCGGCCAAGCCGGCGGCACGCGCCTCCAAGCTTCAACTGCTGCTCAGCCAGTTTGCCCTGCGCGGCCTGGCCCAAGGAACGAGCACCGCGGCAGTGCTGCCGCTGCATTTCGATCCGGAGACCTGGCGCGAGCTGATGGCGCTGCAGCAGGCCGTGGCGCAGCGCTGCCTGCAGCAGCAGAAGGGATGGCTCGAAGGCTTCGCGGCGTGGATCCACGAGCACAGCCAACTCCGGGAGGCCAACACGCTGTCGAAGTACGTCGAGCAGGAGTACAACTTGGCCGCGCAGTTCGGCGCGCTGGTGGCCGACCAGATGTCGCAGTGGGCCGGGCTGTTGGAGAACACCCAGGTGGACTACGGCTACTGGATGGCCCAACAGGCGCAACCCGAGGCCGCTTCCTAGTTGAGGGTAGTTGCGGGTCGTTCAGGGTGAGGGCAGCCTCCCGCGCCGCGGGAGCTGCCGAATCAAGCCGCCAGCGCGGCGATTTGTGTGGCATCCAGCGCGCCGCTGTAGATTTTGAAGTCCTGCATGCGACCGTTGAAGTACGGGTCGGCGGCGTACTGAGAGCGCCCGAGCCAGTTGCGGGTCGTTGCGCCCAGTTGGAAGGGCGCCAGATCGACTTCGGGGTTTGTTCCGGCGACGCTGCCGTCCACGTACAGGGTGGCCAGCCTGCCTCGCAGGGTGACGGCCACGTGCACCCAGCGGCCCGTCGGCAAGGCACTCGCCGCAGTGACCGTCTGTTCGCCGTAGTAATGCGTGCCGGTCACCATGAAGCGCAGGAGACCCTGTCCGTCGCGCGGCTCCAGCGCCATGTAGGCGACTTCGCTGGAGCCGAAGTCGAAGATGCGTGCGTGGGTGACGGCGGCGTTCCAGTACACCCACACCGCGATCGTGAAGTCGCCCAGATCCTGCAGCACGCCCGTGGGCAAGGCCAGGTGCCCGCTCGTGCCGTCGAGGGCCAAGGCACTGCCGCTCAGGCGGCCCGCGCCCCAGTCGGCGCCGCCCATGAGCGCGCCGTGGCGGTGTTGGCCGCCGGCATCGTCCGCCGTTCCGTCGAGCGGCAGTTGCGCGCACAGCTCGATGGGCAGCGCAGTGCGCACCGTGTCCACGCCCACCACGGGTCCCGCGTCAGTCGATGCGGTCACCCGGTAGTACCAGACGCCATCGCCCGGGGCATCGGTGTAGGTGAGCAGGCCCGTGACGTGGGCAATGGCGGTGTAGGGCCCGCTCGGCGCGGCACTGCGCTCCACGTCGTAGCCCGTCGCATAGGCGGTGCCCCACCATGACAGCAGCACCGCGCCGCCGGTGATGTGGGCGACCAGCCCGCTGGGAGGCGCGCCCGCGGCGATCGGGTCGCGAGAGAACGTCAGCGTACCCATGCTCGGGTGATCGCCGACCCACTGGTCCTTTTCGGGCCGCAGCTTCGCCGCGATCGAGCTCACATGCGGTGCTGCGATTCCGCGGCGGTTGACATAGTGGTTGTAGATCGATTCCCAGCAGGGCCTGCCGTGAGGAAGGCCCGCAGTCGATACGGCGGTGAAAGTCCCTTGCCGGTTGACGTAGCGGGCGAACGGCATTTGCGCGAACGTGCCATCCGCAAGCGGGGTGTTGGCCTGGGCCACGTACTCCGCACCCGCCAGGAAGCGGTTGTTGTCGTAGCCGTACAGGTCGTCGCCCTGGTTCCAGGCTGTCTCGCAAAGCATGGCGTTCATGGCGATGCTCAGCGTGGCATGGCCCTGGTCGCGTCCGGCCTCCTGCCACTGCCCCAGGTGGCCGGGATGGAGCATGTACACGCCGTGGGCTGCCGCGCCGTTGCCTCGCCCGTTCTTGTAATAGGCCAGCGCCTCGTCGTAGAGATCGCGCCGGTCGCAGAAGACGGCGGTCGAGGCGATCCCGATCATCGAGATCAGGTCCCAGTTGGCCCAGTAGTTGGTGATCGTCGCGCCGTTGTGGTTGAGCAGGAAGTCGTGGCTCAAGGGATAGAACACTTCCAGCAGCATCTTCTGGAAACGTGCGATGCCTTGCGCCGACCAGCCGGGGTAAGTGCGCATGATCTCCGCCGCATTCGCCCACTGGTAGCCATACAACCCCGCGGCGAGAAAGCGGTCGGCGTTGCCGGTCACCGTCTTGAGCGTGGACGACCACGCGTCGAGGAGGGCCACGGCCTCGTCGGCATAGGCCGTGTCCCCCGACACCTTCCAGCGCAGGGCATGTTGGTACGCCCGCAGCATCTGTTCAACCATGGTGCGGAAGTTCTCGCCGTCGCCGCCGCGCACCACGGTTTCGAGCGAAGTCGGCGTGACGCCGAGCCTCGCACGGCTGCTTGCCGCAAGCGCGTTCCAGCCGCTGACCCAGGGCTCTTCGCCCGCGGCCAGCTTCTGTCGCATGCGGTCGAAGTCGGCTTCGGTATGCAGCAGCCCAGGATGGACGAATGACGCGGTGGCCGTGGTGGCGTCACCGGTGCCCGAACCTGCGCCGGCCCCCGTGTCTGCACCGGTATCTGCACCGGTATCTGCACCGGTATCTGCACCGGCACCCGCGTCTCCCCCGGAATCCGAGCCCCGCCCGCCGCAGGCGCCCAATGCGCCGAGCAAGGGCACCGAGGCCAGGCCCAACAGGGTACGGCGCGTCAGGGTCGCAGCGGTGGGTTTCGCAGACGGCAAGGGTGGGTGGTCTGGCATGAGTCGAGAGGTCAGAAGGTGTGAATGAAACCGGCGTGATGAGCGGGCATGCTGGATTCGTTCAGACCTTCTCAGTCTTGCAAGATCGTTCATCTTTGCATGCGCTTTCATGGCCGTATCGGTAAGAGTTGGCAACTCGACCAAGCCGGCAGTGCAATGCATCGCATCCCTACAATTTCCAAATTCCATCCCTCGCCCGGCGTGCCCCCGCCGGGCGTCTTCACTTCACGGGGCCATGTCGAGGCACACCATGCATCAAAACCTCACCGGCGGCCGAAGGGCCTGGTTGTCCCGGTTGTTTGCGGCGGCGGCCGCCTTCCTCCTTCCTCATGTCCTCGCGCAGACCGCGGCACCGCTCAAGGTGGGTTTCGTCTACGTGTCGCCTGTCGGCGATGCCGGCTGGACCTATCAGCATGACCTCGGGCGGCGCGAGATGGAGCGTGCGCTGGGTGACCGGGTGCGCACCACCGTCGTGGAGTCGGTAGCCGAAGGGCCTGATGCGGAGCGCGTGATGCGGGACTTGGCCGCGCAGGGCCATCAGCTCATCTTCGCCACCAGCTTCGGCTATCTGGAGCCTGCCTTGCGCGTGGCCGCCGATTTTCCACACGTGAAGTTCGAGCATGCGGGTGGCTACAAGACAGCGCCGAACCTCAACACCTACAACGCGCGCTACTACGAGGCGCGCTACCTCGCGGGGCTGCTGGCGGGAACGACCAGCAAGACGGGCATCGCGGGCTATGTGGCGGGCTTTCCTGTGCCCGAGGTCGTGCAAGGCATCAATGCCTACGCGCTGGGCATGCGCGAGGCCAATCCGAAGGCGCAGGTGAAGGTGCTATGGCTCAACGCCTGGTTCGACCCGCCACGCGAACGCGAGGCGGCGTTGACGCTGGTGAACCAGGGGGCCGATGTGCTCACGAACCACAGCGGCTCGCCCGCAGTGGCGCAGGCCGCCGAGCAGCAGGGCGTGAGGCTCATCGCCTACCAGAGCGACATGCGCAAGTACGCGCCCCGGGCGCAGCTCACGGCCATCGTGCACCAGTGGGGCGGGTATTACACCGGCGTCGCGAAGGCGGTGATGGCGGGCACGTGGGCACCGCGGCCGGCGTGGGGCGGCATGAAAGAGGGCTTCGTGGCGCTCGCGCCCCTGGCCTCCGATGTGCCCGGCCATGCAGCGGCGCTGGTCGAGTCGCGACGCCAGGCCATCGAGGCCGGCCGCTTCAAGCCGTTTTCCGGCCGGCTGGTGGACAACGAAGGCAGGGTGCGGCAGGAGCGCGGGACGATGAGCGATGACGAGATCGCGCGGATGGACTGGTTCGTGCAGTGGGTGGTGGGAGCGTTGAGGTGAACGGGTAGTGCAGTGTTTCGCACTGAGCGGCGCTGATGGGCCAGCGGATTCGCCTCGGGGCAAGGCAACGCCGCCACCGAGGGCGAAGTCGCGGCTCCATAAGTGCTGATCAGTGCGAAACACTGCACTAGTGCTCTGCGCGGGACAAAGCGTCAGCGACCTGTCCGAAGACGAGCCGATGGTTCGAAGACCGCGGCACGGGTCGCCTGACTAGGCGCGCCGCGCAGCTCAGGGTGGACCCCTGCGCAAGCGGCGCAACAACGGAAGGCGACCCGTGCCGCGGTCTTCATGACGCTTTGTTCCGCGCAGAGCACTAGAACTTGATCGAGCGCTCGATGCGAGCGCCTGCTCGGTGATCGAGTGCAGGTACTCCTGGAAGCCGATCTGCCGCGGCATGCGCCATCTTCACCGTGGCAAGCCAGCGCAGGTGAGCGCCAGTCCACAGCGGTCTTGCCGGTATAGGCGATGCCGTTTCGCAGCAGCAGGGCCTTCAGGCGGTGGCGTGCATTGCGCTGCTCGCGCACCGAGCCCTCCCGGGCACGCACCATGTCGCGCATGGCTTCATCGCCAGGACCAGGCGCGCACCACGGCACGCTCGGTGGCGGGGGGGGCAGCCGCACCAGCTTCATGGCGTCGCGCCGATCAGTCCTGATGCGCTCGCCCGAAGGTCGCGGTATCGACGACGGGGCCACGACATCACAATCCCAGCCCAGCGCACTGAAGTGGCGCTGACACAAAGCCGCACGGGCCGGCCTCGTACACGATGTGCAGCTTATGACCGGCGCTGACCAGCTTGCGCATCGACTTGGTCGGGTCACACTGCTCATGTCGAACGTTGGGCATCCCACCGCCGGTGATGTAGTGCCCGAGTCCGGCGGCATTCGCAAGGTGCGTTGGGGTCGCGCAGGTTCGGGCACGTCAGGTGGTGTGCGTGTCATCTACTTCACTCGCACCGCTGAAGGTGAAGTTGTCTTGCTTACGCTGTACGCGAAGTCCAAGACTGACAACCTCACCGGGCCAAAGCTGAAGGAGATTCGCCGTGCCCTCGAAGAGTAAGCCCCTGAGTCAGAAGGAACTGGCCGCCTACGAAGCAAAGCGATCTTGCAGCGGAGTTGCTGCAGTCGGTGCGTGAGATGAAGGCAGGTCAAATGCACGTGGTCTCGTCGCCCGTCATCGAGGCACGGAAGAAAACGGGCCTGTCGCAGTCTCAGTTCGCTGCGCTTCTTGGTGTCTCTGTGCGCACGCTCCAGGGGTGGGAGCAAGGCCGCAAGCAACCAAGCGGCGCCGCGCGCACCTTGCTCGCCATTGCGAGCACCAATCCGAAGGCACTTCTTGCCGTAGCGAGCAAATGACGCCCAACCCCTCTCATGTCGAACGTCAGCGGTTCGAGGACATCGAGGCGTACGGCGAGGGCGCTGGCTAGGGGAACTGGCGCAACGGCTGAGGAGCAGGACCTACGAGTGCGCAAGCGGTCAAGCGGGTCTGGATACCGAAGTCGAACAGCGAGAAGTTGCGCCCGCTCGGGGTGTCCACGTCGTGCATTGGTACAACCACGACCACAAGCACAGCGGCAAGGCGACAAGTAGCTTGAGTGCGCCGGGAGACCGGCATGGAGTAAGTGGTGAAAGTCCACCGCAATGA
>CBINKC010000020.1:0-41595 GCA_966251135.1 uncultured Burkholderiaceae bacterium | reverse complement strand
GCGTCGTCGCGGGGGAAGGACAGGCGCAGCAGCCGATTGTTCTGGCGCCCCTGGTCAAGCAGCGCGCGCAGCGCGGCGGCTTCGAGCAAATCAAGCATCGGGGGGCATCCTCCTTGTGATGGCGGTTGTAGTTCTCTCTACGAATCTCGGGACAACACAGCGGCAGCTTCGAACAGCTTGACCGAGGACTTGTGGCCCGACATCTGACCTGGCGAGCGCTCTCGCCGGAGCGCGAATGCAGCGTTCGTGCAACCGCCGTGCGAGCCCCTCGTTGTCGAATTCGGCGCAAACGTGCGGGACGGGGGTCGCCGTTCATTCTGCCATTCGCCATCCGCGTCAAAGCCCGAGCGCAGCAGCAGGTCCACCAGGGCGAACGCAGCTGAAAAACTCTCCTCAGGGCCTCGGCGGCGAGGCGATCCTCGTTGATGTGCTTGACGTCTCGGTCACTCGCATTCCCCCCCGCCGTACGGGCCACCTGCTTTCCCCCTGGTCTTGTTTGCTGGGAGGCCCAGTCGTCAACATTGAATTGAAGTGGCAATGGGTTCCGGCCTACCCTTGAGCCACATCCACCCCGACGGAGGCCACGATGCGCACCCAAGTCGCCATCATTGGAGCGGGCCCGTCAGGCCTGCTGCTCGGCCAGCTGCTGAGCCGAACCGGCATCGACAACGTCATCCTCGAACGGCAAAGCGCGGACTATGTGCTCGGCCGCATCCGGGCCGGCGTGCTGGAGCAGACGACCGCGGACCTCCTCGACGAGGCCGGCGTCGGCGAACGTATGCACAACGAAGGGCTTGTGCACGACGGCTTCGCCCTGAGCTTCGAGGGTGAGCGCCATCGCATGGACCTGGCGGGGCTCACCGCAGGCAAGCACGTGGTGGTGTACGGCCAGACCGAGATCACGCGTGACCTCATGGACGCGCGCCGGCAGCACAACCTGCCCACGCAGTACGAGGCGCGCGATGTGGCGCTGCGCGACTTCGACCGCGCCTCGCCCATCGTCAGCTACACGCAGGACGGCCAGCGACACGAGCTGCAGTGCGACTTCATCGCAGGCTGCGATGGCTACCACGGCGCAAGCCGGGCCAGCGTGCCGGGAGGCGCCATCACGACCTACGAGAAGATCTATCCCTTCGGCTGGCTGGGCATCCTGTCCGACACGCCGCCCGTCTCGCACGAGCTTATCTATTCGAACCACGAGCGCGGCTTCGCGCTGTGCTCGATGCGTTCGCAGACCCGCAGCCGTTACTACATCCAGTGCTCGCTGGAAGACAAGCCGCAGGACTGGAGCGACCAGGCATTCTGGGACGAGCTGCGCCGCCGCCTCGACCCGCAAGCGGCCGAGAAGATGGTCACGGGACCGTCGATCGAGAAGAGCATTGCGCCGCTGCGCAGCTTCGTGGCCGAGCCCATGCGCTTCGGCCGGCTGTTCCTCGCGGGCGATGCGGCGCACATCGTGCCGCCGACCGGAGCCAAGGGCTTGAACCTCGCCGCCTCCGACGTGAGCTACCTCTCGCGCGCACTCATCGAGCACTACACCGAGCGCGACGAGGCGGGCATCGAGGCCTACTCCGAGGCCTGCCTGCGCCGCGTGTGGAAGGCCTCGCGCTTTTCGTGGTGGTTCACCTCGCTGATGCACAAGTTCCCGGAGAACGGCCCCATCGGCTACAAGCTGCAGCATGCCGAGCTGAACTACCTCGTCAACTCGCGCGCCGCATCGACGGTCATGGCCGAGAACTATGTGGGGCTGCCCTTCGAGAACATCTGAGCAACAGCGCTTTCCGCCTTCCCTTCCAGCAGCTTCACGGTCACCCACAGCATCCGGTTGGCCCGCACGTCCACGGCCAAAGCCTCGCCCCGCTGCACGATGTAGCCGTTGAGGTGATCGATCTCGCTCGGCTTGCCGCGCGCAAGGTCCTGGGCCGTGGAAGAGAACTGCCGCGGCATGGTTTGCGCGATGCGCTGCACGGCCTGCCACACATCGCCCGGAACGGACACACCCGAGGCGCGCGCGACAGCGAGGCATTCATTCACCACGTCGCGCATCGCCGTCTCCACGCCGGTGCCGTGCACCAGCTGCCCATACGGCAGCTGCGTGATGGCGGAGAGCGCGTTGTATGCGCAGTTGAGCAGCAGCTTGGCCCACAGCGCGCCAACCACCTCGCCCGACACCTGCATGGGAACGCCGGCCGCGCCGAACAACGCCACCAGCGCCTCGCTGCGCGGGCCCGGGCCGATCACGAGTTCGCCTCGGCCATGATGGCGCACATGACCGGGCGCGGCCATCTCGGTGGCCACGTAGACCACGGCGGGCCGCACGTCATGCCCGGGCAGCGCAGCCTGCAGCCGCGGCGCGTTGTCGACCCCGTTCTGCAGGCTCAGCACACACGCATCGCGCGCCAGGTGCGGCGCCATCTCGGCGGCAGCCGACTCGGTGTCGCTGGACTTCACGCAAAACAGCACGAGCCCGGCGCCGCGCACGCCCTCGGCCCCCGTGACCGCCCGCACAGGCACACGTTCTGAGAACGACTGCGTGTCGAGCAGAAGCCCCGCACGCAAGATGGCCTCGACATGCGGCGAGCGCCCGACCAGCACGACCTCATGCCCGGCTCGCGCCAGCATGCCGCCGTAATAGCAGCCCACCGCGCCCGCGCCCATCACGGCAATCTTCATGGGATGGCTCCATTCGGCAATATCGCGGCATCCTAAGTGCAGTGTTCGACACTACGGAACACTGCACTAGCTAGTGCAGTGTTCGGGAGGATCACATGACACCGCACCCCCTCGTCATCGACTGCGACCCCGGCGTGGACGACGCGCTCGCCTTGCTGCTGGCCGCTGCGTCCCCGGAGGTCGACTTGCGGGCCGTCACTTGCGTGGCCGGCAACCGGCCCGTCGACCAGGCGGCGCGCAATGCCTGCCGCGTGCTCGACCTGGCCGGCCGAGGCGACGTGCCGGTGCATGCGGGATGCAGCCGGCCGCTCACGCAGCCCGAGCCGCGCTGCAACCTCGTCCATGGCGAAGACGGCCTTGCCGGAGTAGCGCTGCCGCACTACCGCGAACCTTCAGGCATGCCAGCGACCGATATTCTCGAGCGCATGCTGCTCGACGCCCCCGCCGGGCATCTGACCCTCGCGGCCATCGGGCCGCTGACCAACCTGGCCCTGGCGGAGATCAAGCGCCCCGGCCTGCTGCAACGCGCGCGTGCCGTGCTCGTGATGGGCGGGGCGGCGTTCTGCGAGGGCAACATCACGCCCAGCGCCGAGTTCAACTTCTACGCTGATGCGCTCGCGGCACACACGGTGCTCCACTCGGGCGCGCGCTTGCGCCTGTTCGGCCTGGATGTCACGCGCCAGGCAGCGATGCCGCCCGAGTGGATCGATGCACTGTCGGAACTGGGCAACCGCTGCGCCGATGCGGCACGCGCAATGCTGCTCGGCTTCTCGCGCCCGAACCCGCGACTGCACGACACCTGCCCCATCGCCTGGATGCTTGCACCCGAGCTTTTCTCGTCGCAGCGCTGCGCGGTGGCCGTGGACTGGCGGCCCGGCCTCACCGAAGGTCATCTCGCCGCGCAGCGGCTGGCCGCCGCGGCCGCGCCGCAAGCCGGCGAAGCCGAGGTGGTCACGAGCGTGGAAGCCGCCGGCCTTCGCGCACTCCTGCGTGACCGCCTGGCCCGCCTGCCCTAAAACCGTTCATTGCGGTCGCTCCGACAGCACCTTGCGCGCCAGGCCGGGCAAGTCCTCGAACGTGTTCTGCTTTTCAAGCAGGCCGCGCACGCCGGCTTCGCGCGCCAGCGTGCGTTGCTCTTCGGTGATGTAGCCCGAGCTGATGATCACCGGCAGCCCGGGCCGCACCCGCGCCAACTCGCGGGCCAGATCCAGGCCGGACGATTCGGGCATGTTGAAGTCGGTGACCACGAGATCGAACGCCTCGGGGTGTTGCCGCACGGCGCCCAGCGCAGCCCGCGCACTGTGGCAGGCCAGCACTCGGTAGCCGCACCGCTGGAGCAGGTGCTGCACCATCAGCACCATGGTCTCGTCGTCGTCGACATAGATCACGCGCTCGCCACGGCCCAACACGTCGGCGGTGGCCGTGCTCCTCGTCGACCGGGCCGGTGCCGGCGGATCGACCGCGGGCAGGTATAGGTGCACCGTGCTGCCGCGTCCCGGCTCGCTGTCGACCGCAATGGCACCGTGATGCGCCACCACGATGCCGTGCGCGACAGCGAGGCCGAGCCCAGTGCCCTGGCCCACCGGCTTGGTGGTAAAGAAGGGCTCGAAAATGCGCTCGCGCGTCGAGGCGTCCATGCCGATGCCGTTGTCGCTGACCCACAGATGCGCGCAGCGGCTGCTCGACAGCCCACCCAGGTGCTGCCGGGCAGTTTCGTCCAGGCTGACCGCTTCGACGCCGATGGTGATGCGGCCCGTGCCATCCTTGAGTGCGTGCCAGGCGTTGGTGCACAGGTTCATCACCACCTGCTGCACCTGCGTGGCATCGGCGTGTACGTGCGGGGCCTCTCCGACATGCACCACATCGAGATCCACACCGGCCGGCAGCGTGGCGCGCAGCAGCTGGTGCGTCTCCTCGACCACCGGCCACAGCGACTGCATGATGAGTTCCTGCGGCTCCCGGCGGCTGAAAGTGAGGATCTGGCGCACCAGCGTGCGAGCCCGCGTGCTGGCCTTGTGCACCTCGTGCAGGTAGGCCGCCGCCGGATGGCCCTCGCCGAGCGACTCCAGCGCCAGCGCGGCATTGCCCAGGATCGCGCCCAGGATGTTGTTGAAGTCATGCGCGATGCCGCCAGCCAGGGTACCGATGGAGTCCATCTTCTGCGCGTGACGCACCTGGGCTTCGTACTTGCGCAGGTCCGCCTCCGCTTCCTTGCGTTCGCTCACGTCGGTGAGCGTCACCCGCACCCCGGGCGGCGCGTCGACCGAGCCGACCCGCCGGCAGTCGAGTTGCACGCACAGGCGCCGTCCGCCTTGTCGTCGCAGGCACAGCTCGAACTGCTGCCGGTCGCCCTCGTGCAGCACGTGCGAGAAGTGCTCCCGCCAGCCGTCTTGGTCTGCGGGCTCGACGAAGCGCGAGAACGCCGCGTTGCCCAGGCTGTCGCGCTGCACGCCCAGCATGTCGGCGCCGGTGAGGTTGAGCTGCTCGATCTCCCCGGAAGCCGACAGCGTGAGATACCCGACGGGCGCGAAGTCGTAAAGGTCGACGTAGCGGTCGCGCGAAAGTTCGAGGTCGAGTTGGGCCTGGCGGTGTTTGGAGCGGATGACCGCCTGCGCCAGCTCGCGCTCGAGTACCGGCGGCAGGCGCGCCAGGTTCTGCTTCATCACGTAGTCGCTGGCGCCGGCCTTCATGGCCTCGACGGCGATCTCCTCGCCGATGGTGCCCGACACGAAGATGAACGGAATGTCCAGGCCCAGCGCCCGGAAGGCGCGCAAGGCCTCCACGCCGTTGAAGTCCGGCATGCGGAAGTCGGAAAGCACGGCGTCCCACGACTCCTCGCGGAACGCGCTGCGCAGCGCACCGATGTCCTGCACGCGGCGGTACGACGGCTCGAAGCCACCGCGCCGCAGCATGCGCACCACCAGCTTTGCGTCGTCCTCCGAATCCTCGACGATGAGGATCTTTACCGCCTTGCTCGCAGGCGCTGCGGACGGGGGCACGGCTTCATGGCTCATGGCGACGCTCTTCCGGCGGAAGCTCGTTCAGCATCAGCCAATAGATGCCCAGCACCCTGGCCGCCTCGATGAACTCGGCGAAGTCGACCGGCTTGCGCACGTAGCTGTTGGCACCCAGCGTGTAGCCGGATACCAGGTCCTGCTCTTCCTTCGACGAGGTCAGGATCACCACGGGCAGGAAGCGCATGTGCTCGGCGGCGCGTATGGCCTTTAGCACACCCAGGCCGTCGAGCCGGGGCAGCTTCAGGTCGAGGATCACCAGCGTAGGCAGCGGCTGCGATGCGCGAACCTGGTAGTCGTTGCGCGCGAAGAGGAAATCGAGCGCCTCGACACCGTCGCGCACCACCGCGATCGGGTTCGCGAGGTGGCAGCGTTTGAAGGCGCGCATGGTGAGCGCCACGTCATCAGGGTTGTCCTCCACCAGAAGGATGACCTTGTTGTCCTGTTGCACGGTGTTGCTCCCTGAAAGTGAAGAAGAACGTGGCGCCGTGACCCGGTTGCGCCTGCGCCCAGATGTGTCCCTCATGCCTGCGGATGATCCGGTGCACGATGGCCAGGCCGATGCCCGTGCCGGAGAAGTCGCTTTCGTGATGCAGGCGCTGGAACGCGCCGAACAGGCGATCGGCATAGGTCATGTCGAAGCCCACCCCGTTGTCCGAGACGAAGCACACCGATCGGCCTTCGCGCAAGGTACGGCCCACGCGGATCACCGCCTCGGCGGTCTTGCCTGTGAACTTCCAGGCGTTCTCGAGCAGGTTCTGGATGGCGATCTGCGCGAGCGACTTGTCGGCCTGCACGATGAGGTCGTCCTCGATCTCCCAGCGCACCGAGCGATCGGGTTGCTGCTGCGCCAGCGACGCCGCGACCTCGCGAGCGATCGCGCTCAAGTCGACCGCGCGCACCACCAGCTCGTAGCGCGTCACGCGCGACAAACCCAGCAGCTCGTCGATGAGCCGTCCCATGCGCTGGCTGGCGGCGCGGATGCGGTGGAGGTAGTCGCGCGCCTGGCCGTCGAGCCTGTCCTCGTAGTCCTCCAGAAGGGCCAGCGAGAAGCCGTCCATGCTGCGCAGGGGCGCGCGCAGGTCGTGCGACACCGAATAGCTGAAGGCCTCGATCTCGCGGTTGAGTGCCGCGAGTTCCTGGTTGCTGCGCTCGACCTGCGCAAACGAGGTCTTGAGCGCGGTGGTCATCGCATCGAAGTTGCGCGACATGTCGGCGATCTCATCGTTGCCGTGCAGGTCGAGCTTGTAGTCCCAGTTGCCGGTCGCGATCTCACGCGTGGCGTGCTGCAGGCGGCTGATGGGCGCCAGCAGACCGCGGTGGATCAGCCAGCCCACGCCCGCCGCAGTGATGACGATCAGCACCAGTCCGCCGAAGAACACCAGCACCACCCTGCGCTGCGCGGCGCTGATTCGCGCCGTGGAGTAATCGCCGAGGCGGAAGGCGTCCACCAGGCTTTCCTGCTGCAGGACCAGCAGCTTGCGAGACAACTGCGCCTCGAAGCGCTCCAGCACCGTGCCGGACTGCGCCGACACCCGGACTCCGCTGCTGCCCGAGGGCGACGCGACCAGCTCGCGAAAGATGTTCTGCGTGACCGCGTTGCGCTCGCGCAGATCGGCCAGGATCTCCTTGGCCTCCGGATCATCGAACGGATGGGTGCTGAGGAGGTCGTCCAGACGCGACGCCACCGCGCGCTCCTGCGCGCGGGCACGTTCGGTGCGGTAGAGGATGTATTCGAAAGTGACGAGCCGCAGGTCGTTGAGCGCGCGGGCAATCTCGCTGGTACGCCGGCGCTGGTGGTCCGCGGCGTCCACCTCGCTGTTGGCCCACAGCATCATCAAGCTCAGCACGAGCACGGTCGCGAACAGCGTGGTGGTGGCGAGGCGCCCCTTGGTACCGATCTTCATGGAGATCAGTGCACGACCGTGACGCGGTCGGGCTCCTCGGCCAGGAGTGCGTCGAGGTACAGGTGCGACGTGAAGTTGGGCACCGACCCGACCTGCGAGTGACCGCGCGCGATGGCCCACCGCGCCTGCTCCTCCAGCGTGATGAGGTGGGACTGCAGCAGGTTGACCCTGAACGCCAGATCCTGCCAGCTGGGCCGCAGCGCCTGCACGTCGAGCCCGAGGCGATCCGCCACGGTGGCCAGCGCAGCCTCCGGCCGATCGCGGTTGAAACGCTCGGCCTTGAGCAAGGCGCGCACGAGCTTGCGCATCGCCTCGGGATGCGAGTTCAGGTAGGCATCACGGCCGATGACCACGTGCGTCACGGTGTAGGCCACAGGGGCGGTGAAGGTCGTTCCGGCATCGCCCAGCGCCGACTCCGCCTCAAGGCGCACCGGCTGCCACACGGGCGCCGCGTCGATGGTGCCGCGAACCAGCTCGCGCGTGATGTCGCCCGGCGGCATCGGCACCATGGTCACGCCCTCGGGCGGCAGCTTGTGCCTGATGAGAAACGCCCAGAGGAAGTACTCGGCGCTGGTCCCCACCGTGACGCCGAGGCGCCGGCCCAGCAGGTCGGCCGGCGCGACGATTCCACGGTCGCGCCGCGCGACGACCGCCATCTCGGTCGAGACGCCGAGCATGCTGGCCACGACGCTCACCGGCTCGCCGTGCAGCACCGAGATCACGAACGGCACCTCCGCCGCGGCAGCGAGATCGACCTTGCCCTCGGACAGGAGATCCAGCGCGGCCTTGCCATGGGAGACCGGCATCAAGGCGACGTCGAGACCCTCGTCCTCGAAATAGCCCTTGGCCGCCGCCAAGTGCAGCAAGGCCGCATGAGGGGTGGATGCCAACGCGAGACGCAGGGTCTCGCGCGGTGCAGGCGTGCCGATCTTCCATCGGCCACCGTTCCAGGCAAACGCCAGGATGGCGGCCGCCGCGACCACGGCGATAGCCGCGAGTAGCGCTCGCCTGCGCGTGTTTGTTCCTATGTTCGCCCCCGGCGGGCTCATCGTACGCTCCCTGGCACGGCCCGCAGACCATGCGCTTATTCAGCAAGCGTAACGATTGCCGGCCCATGCTGGCAATAGGCGTGTAGAAGCGCGAATAGCGCACACACCCCGCATGCAGACCAGGGAGGTCCGAATGCCCGTGCTGCCTGACGATGCGAAGTGCCTCGCGGCCACGCCCGCTGCGAGACGTGCGCCGTTCTTCCTGATGGCGCATCACCGGTCGGGGTCGAACTTCCTGACCGACCTGCTGCAGCAGCACCAGCACATCGAGTGCCTCAACGAGCCGCTGTCCATGCATACGCGGTTCTTCCGCGAACACGACCTGGCCCTGTGGCATGCCGAGGACCTCCATCCCCACTCGCTGCACCCCAGCCTGGCGGGCGAGCCGGCGATGCAGCAGTTCATGCTGGACATGCGGCAGTACTTGATGCAGTCGCGCCGCGAGCGCGTCATCGGCTTCAAGGACACCTGCCTGTTCGGCAAGCTGGGCTGGCTCAAGGCCTTCATGCCGTCCCTGAAGATCATCTTCCTGAGGCGCGACCCGCGCGCCATCGTGTCGTCTGTCCTGCGCAGCAAGCTGGCGAGGTTCTGGTCCTACGGCGAGCTCGTGCCGCCGGCCTACGCGCGGCTCTTTCCGCATTACTGCAGTCGCATCTCGCCCGGTGACCCCGCGGTGCGCGCGGCAGAGACGGCCGCCATGAGCGTGGCCGCGCGGTACGAGATGGCGCGCCGCACGATGCCGCTCTTCGATCACCTCATCCTCGAACTGGGCGATCTCATGCACCGCCCCGAGGGCTGCGTCAGCAAACTCGCAGACTTCCTCGGCGTCGAATTCGACCCGGGGCAGTTGTCGTTCATCGCCGAGCGCGAGCGGGAAAGCCGCGGCGGGCCCTTCTCCTCGTTCCGCGAGGTCGAAGACGTCGAGGACAGCTGGCGCGGCCATCTGAGCCCGCAGCAGTTGGAAGCCGTCGAGGAGGTGATGCAGGCCCTCCACCCACAGCCTCGCACCGCTGGGGCCCCCGAGGTGAGCCCGACATGAGCGCGTTGCTCGAACGCTATGTCGACGAAGCCGTGCGCTTCGTACCCGCCCCGTCCCGCCACACACCGGCGATCCGAATCGCGCGCACGCTCCTGACCTGCGAAATGGCGGTCATCGCACTGAACGAACTCCAGGTACCGGAAGAATCCGGGCCGACCTATCGCTACGTCAACGTCCACAACCCGCGCTGCCCGCTGTCGTACGACCCCGAGGAAGGGCAGTGGCGCTGCCGCGCCGCGCTGCGCGAGCACCCGGTGTGGGGCCTCAATTGGGCCGCCGCGCAGCTGCTGTGCCGCCATCTCGGCGGCAGGCTGCCCACGGCATGGGAATGGGAGCGCTTCGCATCGAACAACGAAAGCTCACGGTTGTATCCATGGGGAAACATACCGCCCAGCCAGATGCTGGCCAACTACGACGAGCACTATGGCGGCACGAGCGCGGTGGGCAGCTTTCCGCCCACGGATCTCGGCCTGTACGACGTCGCCGGCAACCTGGGCGAGTGGTGCGAGGACGTCTACGAGGAAGGCGTCGCGTTGCCGTTGGAGCGCGTCGTCAAGGGCGGCGCGTGGAGCAAGGACGCCCGTCATCTTCGGATCGCTTCCAGCCGTGGGAAGTGGTCGCGCATCGGCACGACCACCATCGGCGTGCGGCCCGTGTGGGAGGACTGAACAAACATGAAGCTGGTCATCTTCGATCTGGACGATACGTTGGTCGACTTCGCGTCGACGCGCAAGGTGGCGCACGGCTGCATGGCCCAGGTGCTGGTGCGCGAAGGTTTCGACGCACAGGCCTACCTGCGCGCCTGCACAGAGGTCGACCGGCCACTGTTTGCCATGTTCGAGCAGGGGCACATCAGCCGGGCCGAGTACCGCACGCGGCGCTTCGCCGAGCCTTTCGATCGCCTCGGGCTCGCCGCGCGCGACGGGCTGGTCGCGCACCTGAACGAAGTGTTCATGAACTGCGTGAACGACAACCCACTGCTCTATGACGACGTATGGCCCGCGCTGCTGCGGCTGCAGTCCCAGGGCGTGCGGACCGCCATCCTGACCAATGGACCCTCTGACGGGCAGCGCCGCAAGCTGAAGGCCACCGGCCTGGGCGAGGCCGTGGATCACGTCGCCATCGGCGAGGAAATCGGCGCAAGCAAGCCGCTGGCCGCGGCGTTCCGCTCGGTCGTCGACCGCTTTGCGTTCCACGACACCGAGGTCCTGATGGTCGGCGATTCACCCCTGCTCGACTACGACGGCGCAGTCGCCGCAGGCCTGACTGCGCTGCTGCTCGACCGCGCCGGGAGCAGCGACCATGGCTCGCGCGCCACCATCGGCTCGCTACACGACCTCGCCCCCTCCAGCGCTTGAACGCGACCGAACGGCCCTCGCCGCCCACGGCGGCTTAGGCCACGTCGCGCGCTTTTTCAAGCGCCGCGTTCCGTGGTTTCCACGGATGCCGCTGACAGCCGACCGACAGCGCCTTGACAGCCGATCGACAGGGCAACGGCCGAGCATGGCGCGGCTGCCACCTCAAGGAGACATCGCCATGCACATCACCGGCATGCTTCACGGCGCCCGCCTGTTGCAGTTCGTCGGCTTTCCGGCCACAGAAGTCCTCGGACCGGCCGCGAGCGAAGAAGAGATCAAGTCCCTGATCGACCGCCACGGGGAAGTCTTCATCAAGCCCGTGTTCAAGGGCGGCATCGGCAAGAAAGGCAAGGCCGGCCTGCTCGGCCGCGCGCGCGACCTCAAGACCGCACTGGCGCAGAAGGAGCGGCTGTACTTCGCCGAGCATCAGGTCGGCCCCATGCGCGCCAAGGCCAACGGCGTCACCTTCGAGGCCGGCGTGCCCGCCCAGCACGAGGTCTACTTCTCGATCACCGACTCCACGCACTTTCGCGCGCCCACGATGACGCTCACGCACCGGGGCGGCGTCGACATCGAGGAGGTCGAGCGCAAGCACGTGGCCCAGGTGCCCTTCGATCCGCTCACAGGCCTCAAGGCTTTCGTGGTGGCCAATGCGCTGGGCGAGATCGACGCACCGCGCGAGATCATTTCGCCGCTCGTGCAGCAGCTGCCCAAGCTGTGGGAGCTCTATCACGACTTCGGCATGACCACGCTGGAGCTCAACCCCATCCGCCTGCGCGAGGACAAGAAGGGCCGCTTCACCCCCGTGGCCTGCGACTTCAAGTGCGGCTTCGACCGCGACGACCCCCGCTGGGCACGCCTGGGGCTGCCCGCGCACCTGTTCGCAGCCGATTACTCCGACTTCGAGCAGGAGATCAACACACTGCGCACCCACCAGGGCCAGAGCGACGTGTTCGTCATCAACGACCAGGGCACCATCCTCGCGCCCACCTTCGGCGGCGGCGCCAACTCGCTCGTCACCGAGATGCTGGGCGACGACGCCATCATCAGCTCCGATTTCGGCGGCAACCCGCCCTACGACAAGATGAAGGAGGTGGCGCGCATTTGCTTTCGGCATTGGCTGAGGCAGGCCAACGTGCTGTTCATCATCGGCGGCAAGAGCAACAACACCGACATCTACGAAACCCTGCGCGCGATGGCCGACGCGCTGCGCGAGCACTTCAGCGTCCATGGCCCCAGCCCGCTTTACGTGGTGCTCGGCCGCGGCGGGCCCAACCTCGTGCGCGGCATGGGCACGCTGCGCGACACCTGCGACGCACTGGACCTGCCCTACCGCCTGTTCGGCTTCGACTCCGACATGAGCGAGGTGATCCGGTACGCCCGCCGTGCCGATGCATGGATGAAAGCCGGCGGGCGCGAAAAGGTCGCCGCGCGTTTGGGTCTCACCCCCGACACCCACGCCTGAAGGAGACCACCATGCCCCTGCAACGACTCTCCGTCGGCGACTTCAAGTACCACGTCGGCATCAGCTCGCTCGCCCAGGTCGCCACGCGTGAAGACCGCGTGTGCGTGCTCAACATCCTCGGCGGCGAATCGAGCGACGTCACGCCCGTGAGCCATGCCTATTCCGGCGGCAACGTCGTGTTCGGCACCGCGCCCGGCAAGGCGGGCCAGGTCCTGGAGACGCCCCTCGGCAACGTGCCCGTCTACAACAGCGTGCGCGAAGGCCTGGAGGCCGGGCACCGCTTCAACTGCGGCGTGGTCTACCTGCCGCCGGCAGCAGCGCGCGACGGCGTGGCCGAGCTGATCCGCGTGAATCCCGAGCTGAACAAGATCTTCATCATCACCGAGAAGATCTCCGTCCACGATGCACGCGAGATCCGCGCCATGGGCCAGCAGAATCGCGTCGACATCTTCGGCGCCAACGGCCTGGGCGTGGCCGATGCCTGGAACCAGGTGCGCATCGGCGGCGCGCTGGGCGGCGACAACCCGAGCGACACGCTACGGCCCGGCTCGATCGCCATCTTCTCGAACTCGGGCGGCTTTTCCACCACCATCGCGCAGTACCTGCGCATGGCCGGCTGGGGCACCACCACCGTCATCTCCAGCGGCAAGGACGTGTACATCCACTACGCCGCGCCGGAGTTCGCCTTCGCGCTGGCCAACGATGCGCGCAGCAAGGCCGCGGTGCTGTACTGCGAGCCCGGCGGCTACTACGAACTCGATGCGCACTTCACCAAGCCCGTGGTGGCCTGCGTGGTGGGCCGCTGGAAGAGCAAGCTCACCCGCGCCGTGGGCCACGCCGGCGCCATGGCCGGCGGCAGCGACGACGCGCGGGCCAAGGAGCGCTGGTTCATGGAGAAGTTCGGCGTGGACGGCATCTACACGCCCGAGCAGCCCGTGTACTCGGCACGCGGCGCGCTGGTGACCAACATCGCGCACATCCCGGCCGCGCTCACGGCCGTGATGCGCGCCAACGCCACCCTGCCCGACTTCGTGCCCGAAGGCAGCATGGCGCTCAAGCCCTGGTTCGGCGCGGACCAAGGGCTGGACCTGCCAGCCGACCTGGCACTGCCCGTGGTGCATGCCATGCCGCCCTACGACGAACAGGTCGCCGCGCTCAACTGGCAGATCGGCTGCGTCGTGCCGCGGCAGCCGCTGAAGGACGCCTCCGGCGCGACGCAAATGGATGCCACCACGCAGGTCAGCAGCCTGCACGGCGTGTCCATGCTGCACGCCGCGCAGCACCCCTTCGAGTCCCACGTCGCGTTGGCGCTGCTGCGCGAAAGCGGCGACGCGAACACCTGCAGGCTGGTCAATGTGGCCGTCACGGCGTTCGTCAACCTGCACGGCACGCCCGAGCTGGCCGCGGCGCAGGCCAGCCGCGACGCCGGCAACGCACCCAATGCCGTCATGGCCGCGGCCTTGTCCATCATCGGCCCGCGCCGGCAGCAGGCCGCCCGCGAGGCCGCGGCGCTCATGATCGACCGCTTCACCGCCGCGGGGCTCTCGGATGCGCTGGACGCATCGTTCGACCTGGGGCGCATCGACCAAGCCGGCACCGACAGGCTGCAGGCGAGCGGGTGCGATGCACGTGCCGAGGCGATGCTGGCCGGCCTCAAGGCGCGGGGCGTCGCCTCGGTCCCGCTGCGTTGGCTCGAGTCGCTGGGGGCGCCCAACGTGGATGCCGTGCTCGCGGCCACCACCACCACGCTGGCCTGGGGGCCGCTGCAGCGCAAGCGCATCTCGCGTCTCACCGCCGAAAGCCTGCCCTGGTGGATGCAGCTCTTCGGCACGCTGATCGGCGCATCCGCCGATGCCACGCGCCACACCGCGGAGCACTTCTGCGGGTACTCGATGCCCTCGCTGCTCACCGAGCACACCCTGGGTGAGGTGGCCTACGCCGCGCTGCTGGGCCGCGCGCCCGCGCCGAACGACCTCTTCGTGTTCCAGACGCTCGCCGGCCTGCTGCTCACCAACGGACCGGGCGCCATCTCCGCCCAGGGCGCCAAGGGCGCGGTCTCGGCCGACGGCCCCGAATCGCCCGAGCGCGTGCAGTTGAACAAGGCCCTGGCCGGTTTCCTCACGCACACGGGCTACACGCACGGCGGCAACGGCTACGAGGGCATCGCCTTCCTGATGGAGCAGTTCCGCGACCTGGGCCTGGCCGACCCCGGTTCGCGAGAACACGGCATCGACCTGCGCGCGCTGGCAGGCCGTGCGGCCCAGACCTATGCGCAATACAAGCGCCAGCGCAAGAACGCGGGCAGCCTCGACATCGCCAAGCTGCCCGGCGTGAATCACCCGGTCTTCAAGGACAAGCCGGTCAATCACGACCCGCGCGAGGTGTTCGTCGCCCAGCTGTTCGAGCGCCGCGGCGAATACAACGTGTTCCATGCGTACTACCGCGAGCTGGTGCAGGCGCTGTACGACGCAGGTGTCTCGCGCAACCTCTACTGCGTGAACGTGGATGCGGTGATCGCGGCCTTGCTGCTCAAGCTGCTGTGGCAGCCGTTGCAGCGCGGCGAGATCGGTGAGCGCGACCTGGAAACGGCGGCGTTCACGATCTTCCTGTACCCGCGCATGCTCGGCTGCGCCGCAGAGATCGACGACCACCTCAATCGGGGCCGCAACATGGACACGCGCACGCCCGCATCGCAGTGCCGGTTCGTGGCGTAGCAAGCGCCTATCCCCACCGCCGTCACGCCCAAGCATTCCATGGCGCAATGCATGCACTTGTCAGGGAGTCGGATGCGTGAACGGCGGTTGGTGGTCCTCCACGATCGCGGTGCCCCTGCCGCTCGCGGTCGTGGTGGCACTGGGCGTCGTGCTGCTCGTCCTGGTGCTCTGGTCGGTCAAGCGCCACGCCGATCCGCGCCTGGACATCGACTGCGATGAACCGCTGGGCGAGCTGATGCCGTCGCTCACGGGCCTCACCCACGGGGTGCTGACCCCCGGCAACAGGGTCGAGATCATCGAAAACGGCGCCCTCTTCGACCATCTGTTCTCCGACATTGCCGCTGCGCAACACTCCGTGCATTTCGAGACCTACCTCTGGAAGGAGGGTGTACTCGGAGCGCGGATGGTCCACGCGCTCACCGAGCGCTGCCGTGCCGGTGTGCAGGTGCGCGTGCTGCTCGATGCCACCGGCTGCCGCAAGATGGGCCGCGATGCACAGCGGCGCTTGAAGGAGGCGGGCTGTCGAGTCGCCTGGTATCACGCGCGGCGCCCACGCAACCTCGGCATGCTGAACCGGCGTGACCATCGCAAGATCACCATCGTCGATGGCCGCATCGCCTACGTCGGCGGCCACTGCATCGTCGACCACTGGCTCGGCGACGCGCAAGACGCCGATCACTTCCGCGACATCAGCGTGCGCCTCACGGGACCGGTGGTGCACGCGGTGCAATCGGCCTTCAGTGAAAACTGGGTAGACGAAACGCGTGAGATCTTCATGGGCCGCGACGTCTTTCCCCCGCTCGAGCCTGCCGGGCGCGTGGCGGTGCATGTGGCGCGGATCAAGCCCGAGCACGCCACGCCCGCGGTGAAGATCCTCCATCACACCGTGCTCTGCGTGGCGCACCGGCGGTTGTGGATCCAAAACCCTTACTTCTTGCCCGATACCGAGGCGATGGATGCGATGGCCCGGGCCGTGCAGCGCGGGGTAGACGTGCGAGTGATGGTGCCCAGCGCCGACGCCTCCGACATGCCCGTCGTGCAGCATGCCGCGCACCACAACTTCGAACGCCTGCTCAAGGCGGGTGTGCGCATCTTCGAATACCCGAAGACGCTGCTCCACCAGAAGGTGATGACGGTCGACGGCGTGTGGTGCGCCATCGGCTCCAGCAACTTCGACGACCGCTCCTTCGAGATCAACGACGAGATCACGCTCGGGCTGCACGACCCCGATTTGGCGCACCAATTCGAAGCCATCTTCGAGCGCGATGCGAAGCAGTGCGTGGAGTTGCGCGTGGAGTCGTGGACACGTCGCGGCACGCTGCACCGGCTGCAGGACCGGGCGCTGTATCTGTTCAACGAGCAGTTGTAGGGGAAGTGCCTTGCCTGCCTACTGCTCGTCTCTTCTGCCAGCAGCTCCCAGGTACCGCAGATGCTGTCCTGCTCAATATCGGCGCGCCATTCGGGACAGGCCGTTCGGCCTCGAAGCCCATGGCGATCGAGACGGGCACATCGGCGAGCGTGAGCGCGGGCGCGCCTACCGCTCTCGCCGCTGCGGAACCTGCTCCTTCGGGTCGTGGAGCACCGTCCCGGCGCCCACGCCTACGCCCGCCCTCGCCTTGCCCACCGGCACGCTCGCGCCCACACCCACGCCGCCGGACACCTGGCCTCGCTGGTTCACGCCGACGCCCACGCCCACCGGGCCGGCACCTGCGCCCACACCCGCATGCACGCCGCCGCTACCCACCCCAACGCCCAACGAAACACCCGGGGCGATAGGCACGCCAATGCCCACACCCGCCCCCAGCGAACCGCAGCCCGCCAAGCTGGCGAGCAGGATCGGCAAAGCGAAACGACACGACGTTTGCATCAGGTCATTCCAGGAATCGGTCACCATCATCCTGCTCGCGCGCCGCCCTTGCCGCAGCATGGAGAACACGCGGCGCGGCACCTTAGCGCGCCCCTGCCGCCGACACCGCCGCCCTGAGCGCCAGCAGGTAGCTGTCGACGCCGAAGCCCGCGATCTGCCCCTGCACGATGTCGGCGAACACCGAGTGGTGGCGAAACAGCTCGCGCGCATGAATGTTCGACATGTGCAGTTCGACGATCGGCACCGTCAGGATGGCGAGTGCATCGCGGATGCCATAGCTGTAGTGCGTCCAGGCGCCAGCGTTGATGAGCACCGCATCCACGCCTTCGCTGTAGGCCTGGTGAATGCGCTCGCACATCGCACCTTCGTGATTCGTCTGGAAGCTCTCCACTTCCACGCCCAGTTCCCCACCCAACGCGCGCAGGCGCTCGTCGATCTCGACCAGCGTGACGGTGCCGTACTGCGCGGGGTCGCGCTTGCCGAACATGTTGTGGTTGATGCCGTGCAGCATGAGCACCTTCATGCGAACTCTCCTGAGGGACGTGGCGGTCACCTATTGTCCCCGGGCGCGCCGCATAGCACTCAATCTGCGGCCCACCATGCTGCATCGCGATGCCACGCATCGACTACGCATCGACCGCAATGGCATTTGAAAAATGACGCTATGCGAACAACCAATTTGCTGCAATGCGTTAGTCGCACCGCACTTCCGCACCGTATCGAACACCTTGCCCTGCTGCACTGCATCTGCTGCACCGCATCGCGCATCCCGACTCAGGGAAAACTCGATTCAGTGAACTTGCGCCCGGGCGTAATGTCGCTCCCCTGTCATGCGCGAGGGAGAGTATGCAGTCCTCCAATCTGACGCGAGCCGTTCTCGGCACCTTGGCCGATGCGTACCCGACGGCCATCAGTTTTCACACACTGGCGACGCAGGTCCACTGCGAGCCCGAAGCCTTGCATAAACACCTGTGGCTGCTCCATGACATGGGCGCCGTGCAGGCCCATGGGCACGGTTCGGTGCTCGAATCGGCCCGCATCACCGATGCGGGGCTGTCGCTGGTGCAACGCCGCCCGACGCCCTTCAGCGTGAACCCGCGAACACGCAGCGCGGCGCCACACTGATCCTGCCTACGACGCGCAAGCGTCCTCGCGCCCTGGCGCCTGACGCGCCGCAGCGCTCCTGGGTCTAGAGTGCTCTGCGCGGAACAAAGCATCATGAAGACCGCAGCACGGGTCGCCTGCCGTTGTTGCACCGCTTGCGCAGGGGGCCACCCTGAGCCGCGCGGCGCGCCTAGTCAGACGACCCGTGCTGCGGTCTTCGAACCGTCGGCCCGCTTCGGACAGGTCGCTGACGCTTTGTCCCGCGCAGAGCACTAGCTGCGCTTGCACTACGATCCGCGGCATGGGTGAGCACGCCGGCTCTCGCTTGCCGAGGGCCTGTCTCCCCGAACACCTGACTCAAGGAGCCGACATGCCGGCCTCGCGTCGATCCATCCTGCTGCTGGCGCTCATATCTGCCCTGGGCATGGCCCAGGGCGCCACTTCGGCCGCCGAGTCTGCAGGCAAGGCGACACACCGAACCATCGAATGGGATGCCCTGCTGCCGCCAAACTGGGATCCTCTCAAGGACTTCCGCGACTCCAAGCTGGTACTGATGTCCGACAGCGATCCGCGCGCAGCGGAAATGCTGCAGCGCATGCGCGAGGCCTGGGACCAGGCACCCGTGAATCCCGTCATGAACGGCCAGCAGGTCCGCATCCCGGGCTATGTGGTGCCGCTGGAGGAGGCCAAGGGCCTGATGCGCGAGTTCCTGCTCGTGCCCTATATGGGCGCCTGCATCCACACGCCGCCGCCCCCAGCCAACCAGATCATCCATGTGAGGGCCTCGCGGCCCACGAAGAAGCTGCACATGATGGACGCGGTGTGGGTGAGCGGCCGGCTGAGCATCCTGCGTTCGGACACGCCGATGGGCACAAGCGGCTACGCGCTGGATCTCGCGGGTGTCGAGCCCTACGTCGAGAGCGCCGACAAGTCACCACAGGCACGACAAAAGCGCTGAGCAGGGGCGCCTGTCGCAGGGCGGCTAGCCGGTGGCACGCTTCAGCGGCCGGTTCTCCAGCTCAGGCGCTGGCGGCAGGCCGGTGACCTCCAGGATCTCGTGCTCGCCCAGCGTTTCGCGGGCGAGCAGCGCCTGCACCAGGTCGTCGAGCGCGCGACGATGGCGCATGAGCAGACGCTTGGCCTCCTCATGGCTCTCCTGGATGATCCGCTGCACCTCGGCATCGATGAGGCGGGCGGTCTCTTCGCTGAACGGCTTGGCCGCGCCGAAGCTACCCGCCATGCCGAGGTACATGTTGTTCGGCGGCGCAAGCTGCACCATGCCCAGCATCTCGCTCATGCCCCAGCGCGTGACCATGTTGCGCGCCATCTGCGTAGCCTGCTCGATGTCGGTCTCCGCGCCCGTGGTCTTGGTGCCGTACACCACCTCTTCGGCCGCGCGGCCACCCAGCATGCCGACGATGCGCGCTCTCAAATAGGCCTCGGGATAGTTGTAGCGATCGGTCTGCGGCCGTTGGTAGGTCACGCCCAGGGCCTGACCGCGGGGCACGATGGTGACCCGGTGCACCGGGTCCGCCCCCGGCATGACCAGCCCCAGGATCGCGTGCCCGCTCTCGTGGTAGGCGATGCGCTCGCGGTCTTCCTGGCTGAGAAGCAGCGGGCGCTCCGGACCCAGCACGATCTTCTCCAGCGCATCGAGGAAGTCATCCTGGTGCACCTGCTGCCGCTCTCGCCTTGCGGCCAGCAGCGCTGCCTCGTTCACCAGGTTCTTCAGGTCCGCGCCGGACAGCCCTGGCGTGGTCGCCGCAATGTGCGCGAGGTCCACATCGGCGGCCAGGGGCACCTTGCGCGTGTGCACCTTGAGGATCGCCTCGCGGCCGTTCTTGTCGGGCAGGTTCACCACCACGCGCCGGTCGAAGCGGCCGGGGCGCAGCAGCGCCCGGTCCAGCACATCGGGCTGGTTGGTCGCGGCCAGCACGATGATGCCTTCACGGCCCGTGAACCCATCCATCTCGGTGAGGATCTGGTTGAGCGTCTGCTCTTGCTCGCCCACGCCGCCGAGGGCGGTCGGGCCGCGCGCGCGGCCGATGGAATCGATCTCGTAGATTAAGATGATGGACGGCGCGTTCTCTCGCGCCTGCTTGAAGAGGTCGCGCACGCGCGCGGCACCCACCCCGACGATCATCTCCACGAACTCGGCCGCGCTCATCGAGAAGAACGGAACGCCCGCCTCGCCCGCAACTGCCTTGGCCAGCAGCGTCTTGCCGGTACCCGGCGCGCCCACGAGCAGCACGCCCTTGGGCGCGGTGCCGCCCAGGCGGGTGTACTTCTCCGGCGCCTTGAGGAAGTCGACGATCTCGACCAGCTCGTTCTCCGCCTCGTCGATGCCGGCGACATCGCCAAAGGTCACCCGAGCCTGCGCCTCCTGGTCATAACGCCGGGCCTTGCTCTTGCCGATGCCCATGAGCGCACCGCCCAGCCCACCACCTTGCTGCATGGCGCGCCGGTACAGCCAGACATAGAACGCAATGATGAGGATGGCGGGGCCAAAGCCCAGCAGCAGCGTGCCCCAGCCGCCGCCGGTGCGAATGGGCACAGCGCTGATCTCCACTCTGTGCTCGATCAGGAAGTTTTCCAGTCCGGGGTCCACGAAGGCCGGCAGCGTGGTGGTAAAGGTGTCGGCCGGGCGAGGTGAGGGCGTGCCCGCGCCAGGCAGCGTGCGCGAACTGGGCGCCTGCTGCAGCTTGGGGTCGCCTTTCGGCGGCCAGGGAATAGGCGCCGCCAGGCGGCCCTCGATGCTCACGCCCTGGCTGTAGATGGCCTTGACGTTGCCCTTGGCCACCTGCTCCTTGAACACCGTATACGGAATGGTGACGGGCGCGTCCGAGTCGGGGAACAGGAACCTCATGACGAGGTAGTTCACGAGCAGGAGCGCGAAGAACGTCCACCACATCCTGCGCGGCGGCACCTTGGGCGGAGTTCCCACTCCCGGCGGACCGCCCTTGGGTCCCACGTCAGCCGACGCAGGCGCCTCACGGCCGCCAGGTGTGGGTCCGGTCCACCAGCTCATGGAGGCATCGTAGCCACCACCTTCGTGGCATGCCCGAAGGAAGGGCTTGGCACTGCCGCCCCGGGCGCATAGCGCGCCGGGACCGGTCGCCCAACGACTTTTCCGCCCCCCGAGGGGGGGTGAGGTGAGTCAACTTGGGACGGCCCGGCGTTGACTCAGAGGGGGTGAGAGAGGCCCATTCGGCGCGGCCGAGCAGCTCTTGCCCCGCTGGAGGAATGACACCCGGGATGGGTGTCTTCAGTGTTTTCGGGTGCTGACAACCACCACAGGAAAACCGCTAGAGTTCGCGCCCATGCGCTACGCCATGTCACTGAGGGAGTGGTCGCAGGCCGGATCCCGCTCACCATCATGCTGCGCATCGAGCTTTGCTCAGCCAGGGACAATCGGCGCGTCCAGCGCTGGCGCAGGCGCACCAAGCCAGCGGACCGGCTTCATGTGCTTCTTCTCGACTTCCCACGGGCACACGCGGCCGGGCGCCCACGGGAACGCAATGCGAACACGGCCTGCTTGATTTGACTGAAGGGACAACCTTATATGGCGAGCACATCTGACGATCAGGACGGAATCTACGTCGTGGTAGTCAACCACGAGAACCAGCACGCGCTATGGCCCGACTACTCGCCCGTACCCAACGGATGGACCGTGAAGTTCGGGCCGGACAAGAAGCCTGCCTGCCTCGAATACGTGAAAGAGAACTGGACCGACATGCGGCCCAGAAGCGTTATCGAAGCCACCCGCAACCATTGAACGACACGCGGCCGGGCACGGGGCCGCGACCGGCCGCACGACCTGGCTCACGGGCCCCCATCGCGGTTCCAGACCTCCTTCCTGGTCGGCCCCGTCACATCTCTAGGGAGACTGGGTCTTGAATCCCGCCTCTGCACCCCTGTTGCCATCTTTCGTCGAGTTCCTGCGCCAGGGCCCCATCACCTTGGACACCGACGCGCTGCTGCAGCGGCAGGCAGCCCGTGAATCGAATGCCCGCTCCTATCCACGCCGCATTCCGCTGGCGCTGCAGCAGGCGCAGGGCATATACCTGCGCGACACGCGAGGCCAGGTTTTTATGGACTGCCTTGCCGGCGCCGGAACCCTGGCGCTGGGCCACAACCATGCCTGTGCCATCGATGCCATGCGCCGCACGCTCGATGCGGCGCTCCCTTTGCACACGCTCGACCTCACCACACCGGTGAAGGACGCCTTCATCGAAGCGTTGTTCTCGAGCCTTCCGCACGACTTTGCCCGACGAGGCCGGATCCAGTTTTGCGGGCCCACGGGGGCCGACGCCATCGAAGCTGCCCTCAAGCTGGCCAAGACCACCACCGGACGCAGCGGAGTTTTCGCTTTTTCGGGCGCCTACCACGGCATGACGCACGGCGCGCTGAGCGTCACCGGCAACCTGGCACCCAAGCGGCCGGTCGGCTCCCTGATGCCCGGTGTGCACTTCCTGCCCTACCCCTATGACTACCGCTGCCCCTTCGGCCTGGGCGGCGAAGCGGGCGTCAACGCTGGCTTGAACTACATCGAGCGCCTGCTGGACGATCCCGAGTCGGGTGTTCTGCCGCCCGCGGCGCTACTGGTGGAAGTGGTACAGGGCGAAGGCGGGGTCATTCCCGCGCCCGCGCGCTGGCTGCAGGGCGTGCGTGCGATCACGCGACGTCATGGCATCGTGATGATCATCGATGAAGTCCAGACGGGTATCGGCCGCACGGGCACCTTGTTCGCCTTTGAGCAGACGGGCATCAAGCCTGATGTGCTGGTGCTTTCGAAGGCCATTGGCGGCGGACTTCCTCTTTCAGTGATCATCTACGACGAGGCCCTTGACACCTGGGCCCCAGGCGCCCACGCCGGCACGTTCCGTGGCAACCAGTTGGCCATGGCTGCCGGTACAGCGACCCTGCAGGCGGTCCACGAGCAGAACCTTTCCGCGCATGCGGCAGCCATGGGTCAACGGCTGATGTCCGCGCTGGGCGAGTTGCAGCGCCAGCACGATTGCATCGGCGATGTCCGTGGCCGGGGTCTGATGATCGGGGTCGAAATCGTCGACGAGCAGGCACAAGCCGATCAGCTCGGCAGCCACCCCGCCGATGGACCACTGGCTCGTTCCATCCAACAGCAATGCCTGCGCCGCGGGATCGTGGTGGAGTTGGGTGGACGCCACGGATCGGTGGTGCGCTTTCTGCCGCCGCTCATCATCAGCCAGGAAGAGATCGACGTACTTGCAGAACGTTTTTGCATCGCCGTGGATGCGGCAATCGCCGAGCGCCAAACGCCAGCGCATTCCCAAAGCAGCACCGAGCAAAGCGCTCTGATGTGAGATCCACCCCCGGATTCCCCGGCACTACCCAAGGGACGTGTTGAACGCCGGCTTGTCGCGGCGCCTGGTGGGCCACCGTGTCTCAACCGTTGTCGTGCCCCATTGCGCAGAAGCGCCCGGCTGCAGCACCCCTCACCGCGCTTAATGCTGAAGGCGCTGGGGTTCGTTGGGTCATCGGAAAAAGAACCTTCTGCCGTCTTGCGGGGCGTGAAGTCGCCCGCTCCTCGTGTGCCTACACCCCGCCCGAGCGCTCCGGGCGCGAAGCGGACACGCGCTCGCCTATCACCACCTCGTCGCCCTCGTTGAGCCCGGCGATGACGTGTGCACGGGTCTTGTCATCCATGCCCACGGTGATCCATTGCTCCTGCAGCCGGCCGGCACTGTTGCGGACCATGATGGAACGCCGCCCCTTCGAATCCTTGTCACGCAAAGCAGCCGTCGGGACCATCAAGACATCAGCCGCCTTGCCCAGCACGATGCGGACCTGCACCGTCATCCCGATTCGCAGCTTCCCGTCGCGGTTAGGCGCCTCCAGCAACCCGCTGTAGTAGACCGCACTGTTGGAATTGCCTGTACCCGTGCCGGAACTCGACTCCGCTTGGAGCGATTCGGGCGCCAACTCGACGGCCTTCAAGGTCGCCTCGCGCGGCAGGTCGGGCTCGCCCAGGATCGTGAACGTTGCAGTCTGCCCGGGTGAGACGCGCACCACGTCAGCCTCCGAGATCTCGGCTCGGATCTTCATGGTGTCGACCTGCGCCACCTTGACGATGGTCGGAACGGCAACGTTCGAATTCAAGGTCTGACCCTGCTGGGCCACCACGGCCACCACGATACCGTCGATGGGCGACTCGATCTTGGTGTACCTGAGATTCACGCGCGCCGTATCCAGCGCCACACGCGCCTCGTCCAAAATCGCCTTCAGTGCATCGAGTTCCGCTCGGGTCATCGCCACCGCGGCCTGCGCGGCCTCGTAAGCCTCGCGTGTACTGGCCCCGTGCTTGTACATCCCTTGCTGGCGCTGGAAGGTCAGCAGGTACTGCTTCCACACCGATTCTTTGGCGCGCAACTGTGCACGCGCTGCCGCTTCACGCGCTTCGGCCTGCTTCAGCGCGTTCTGCTGCGTGCTGGCATCGATTTCGGCAATCAGCTGACCCTTGCGGACCCGGTCACCCAGTGCGACGTGCAGGCGCTGAAGCTCGCCCGACACCTGGGCACCCACGTTGACAAGCTCAAAAGCCCGCAGCGTGCCGGCCGCCAAGACGCTGTCTTCGATGTCCCCCCGGGTGACAGTCGCCAGCATGTGTCCGGGAGCAAGGTCGTTGCTCGGCCACACCGCCTGCACCGTCCATGCACTGAGCAGCCCTGCTGCGACCAGCGCGGCAGCACCCCAGGCATCCCACCTGAGCCTGCGCCTGCGCGCACGCTTGTGTTTCAGGGAAGGTTTCCTCAAGCTGCTCATGGATGTCGTTGTTCGCATTCTGGAGACGCACTCGACGGTACCGCGACGGCACCCTCTCCTGCGCCCCTCATGACAGGCGAACGCCTTTCATTGGGCTCGACTCGAACCGCCGGCATACCGGGTAGTTTCACTGTTGACGAACGCAGGGACCGAAGATTATTGCCTCTGTAGCGCATCCATTGATGCGCTGCTGTTGATCGCTGTTGTTGAATGGGCATGCAAAGCTGCACGGGCGTCAACATCCCACGCTATCGGGCCAGCGATTGCCCCTGCTCCATGCCAGGAGCCGCCGGCTCACCACCGAGAGCCTGCACCACGCCCACCTGGCTGACATTGAGGTTCAGCTGGTTCTCGGCCCAGTCATTTTCCGCCAGTCGCAAAGACTCCTGGGCATCGAGCCAGGTGCGCAATGGCGCAGCCCCCGCTCGGTAACGTACCGCATAGACACGCTCCACCTCCCGTGCCGCGTCCAAGGCGCGCTTGGCCAGCGCAGACTGCTGCGCCCAGTGGCGCCGGGCGGTCAACGCCGTATCCACCTCGCTCAGCGCGCGCGCCAGGCCCTGGCGAAATTGCAGTTCGGCCTGCTCCTGCTGGAGCTTTGCGGTGTCCGAGGCACGCCGATAGTCGCCGCGGCGGGTGGCCGCGAGCACCAGGGATGCCCCGAGCGTCATCACCGGGTTGCGGATCGCTTCGCGCAAGGAGGTGCTGGATTGCCCGAGTTCGCCCGTCAGCAGGAACGAGGGGTAGTACGAGGCCTTGACTGCCTCGTTGTCCGCATGCAGCCGCCGCAGCCGCAACTCGGCCGCACGCAAGTCCGGCCGGCGTCGAAGCAGTTCGGCGGGAAGCCCGGGCTCCACGGACGGCGGTGCGCTCGCCGGCAGCCCCCCGGGCAGATCGATCGATGCACCCAGCGGGCTATCGACAAGCAGGGCCAGGGCATTGCGCGATTCGACCAAGGACTGCTGCAAGGCAATGCGACGCGCTTCGGCGCCAGCCAGGCTGGCCTGCGCCTCGGCTGCCTCCAGGTCGGAGGCCGAGCCGTAGCGATGCTGCGTATCGACCAGTTCCACGACGCGGCGAGCCCCCGCGATGCTGCGCTCCTGGTTGGCAAGGAGCTGGTTCGTGTAGGCCGCCTGCCAATACGTTCGCAGCAGCGTGGCGACGAGGGAAAGCCGCAGACTCGCCTGGTCTTGCTCGACCGCCTGGGCCTCGAAGTCCTGGGCGGCTCGATGGCTGCCGAGTCGATTCCAGAGATCGAGTTCGTAACCGATCGCCAACGACCACGCTTCGGCCCGGGCCGTCTGGTCCGTCTTGACCTCGCGCGTCTTCATCGTGCCCACCTGCGCGGAAACGCTGGGTTCCAACGCCCGCGCGGCCGACTGCGCACGAACCCGGGCTTCGCGTACCTTCAGCGCGCCTGTCCGAAGATCCAGGTTCTGCGCCAGCGCGAGGTCGACGAGGCGATCCAACTGGGGATCGCTCCATCGCTTCCACCATTGGTCATGCGTACCGGGTGAGGACTCGCCCGCAGCAACCGTGGGCCATTGCCCCGGGACGGAAAGCTCGGGCGGCGCGTACGGGGCCGATGCGCAACCGGCAATCAATGCGAAAGCAGCCGCGGCCTTCACCGCACGCCCAACCCACCTATGCATGAACTCGACTTTCATTCTCTTGCCAAAGCTTCCACCGGATCGAGCATGGCCGCTCGCCGCGCAGGCATCAGCCCGAAACCCACGCCCAATGCCAGCGGCACCACGAATGCCATCACTGTGGTGGTGCCGGAGAACAGCATGGGAAACCCCTGCACGAAGATCCCGAATGCCACTCCGACAGCGCGCGCCAGAGTCACGCCTGCCGCCGCCCCGAGCAGACACATCAGCGTCGCTTCGATGATGAACTGCAGGCCGATGTCGCCCGGGCGGGCGCCGACTGCCATGCGGATGCCGATCTCCCGCGCACGCTGCGCCACGGACATCAGCATGATGTTCGTCACGCCTATGCCCGCCACGATGAGCGACGCCAGCGCGATGGACACCGCCAGGATGTTGAAGACGCGCTGGCTGCGCTCCTCCGCCTTACGCATCCGGTCGACGTTGAGCGTAAAGAAGTCCTTCACCCCATGCCGCTGCACCAGCAGCCTCTCGATGGCCTGCTCGGCCACATCGGTCGAGACGCCTTCAGCCACACCGACAGCGATCATGCGCAGACTCGAGCTTCCCACGATGCGATGCATGACCGTGGTGTAGGGGAGGTACACGTGCAGTTCTTCCGGGGGTTCCCCTTCGTACAACGGGCCCACGACCCCTGCTACGCGAACGGGCAGGCGGCCGACAAGGATCGTCTGCCCAACGGGATCGGGCTCGTAAGGCAGCAGCCGCTCGCGCGTGGCCTGGTCGATGACCACGTCGGGCGCAGAGCGCTCGATCTCCTCGGCGCTGAAAACCTTGCCCTGCCGGAGCTTCATCGGGAAGATACGGAAGTACTCCTCGCCCACTCCGTGCAGCTCGGCACCGACTTCCACGGAACCGGCGTGCAGCGTGACGCCCCGAGACAGTACTGGCGCCACGCTGTCGACATAGGCCTGCCCACTGAGGGCACGGGCGTCGTCGGGCACGAGCGTCTGCACCGCCCTCGCGCGCCGGTCACCCGGTCCCTTGCCGGGAATGATGTGGATGCTGCGGCTGCCCATGGCGCGCAGCTCGCGCATCACCTCCTCCTGCCCTCCATCCAGCAGCGCCTGCACGCAAAGCACCACGGAAACGCCGATGGCGATGCCCAGGATGGTCAGGCCCGTGCGCAGCCGGTGGATCAGCACCTCCTGCCACGCCAGCCGCAGCATCTCGGCCCAGTACCCCCAGCCGCGCAGACGCGACTTTCCAGGCGGCACGGGAAGCTCCGCTGACGCCGGCGTGGCGGGCCTCTTCTCGTTGCGACGATCCGCCACGACCCGGCCGTCACTGAACTCGATGATGCGCTCGGCGTGCGAGGCGACCGTCATGTCGTGGGTCACGATGATGATCGTGCGCCCACGCTCATGCAGCCGATGCAGCAGGAGCATGACTTCACGCGCACTGTGGGAGTCCAGCGCGCCGGTCGGTTCGTCGGCCAGGATGACCTGCCCACCGTTCATCAACGCGCGGGCCAGGGCCACGCGCTGCTGCTGGCCGCCAGAAAGCTGATTCGGCAGGTGTCCACACCGTTCCTCCAGGCCCACAGCCTGAAGCAACGCCGCGGCCCGCTTGCGCCGGGTCGAGGGACGCTCGGCACCGTAGATCGCCGGCATTTCCACGTTCTGCAAGGCGCTGAGCCCAGGCAGCAACAGATAGCGCTGGAAAACGAACCCGAAGTGACGATTGCGCAACCGGGCGAGTTCATCCGCTGTCATCGACTCCGTTGGCTGACCGTCGATGAGATAGCTGCCCTGCGTCGGCCGGTCCATGCAGCCCAGCACGTTCATCAGTGTCGACTTGCCCGAGCCCGAGGCACCGACAATGGCGACGAACTCACCTGCGCCGATGGACAGGCTGAGATCGCGCAACGCGATCACTGAGTCATTGCCGGTCTGGAAAGTACGGCTGACGCCGATCAATTGCAGCAGCGGCTGCCCCATCCGGATCTCCTCTTCGGGCACGATCAATCCACGCTGGGACACTGCTCGCCCCACGGCGAAGTATTCGTTGTTGGCATCGGCCCGGCCACGTCACGATGACTTTCAGCGAGTCCGTCGATGACCCTCGCTTGGGTCTCGTTATCCATCCTCACGGTAACTCCATTATTCCTGCACGCCGGCCATGCCAGAGCAGGACCAGCCCTGTGCTGGCCCCGAGTTGCGCACCGTACTGCGATGCGGCTCCGGATGCTCGATGAAAGGCGCCAGCATCCCCACATGTGGCCGCCCGGTACATATCCCGTAGGTGAGGGGTGACACCAGAAAGGGCTGCGCATACCGGCGACCCATGACCAAAGGGCAGGCCGCGAACAGCGGGTGAGTCGCGCCGGGCACCTACGGAGCTTGGGATCAATGGACGGCGGAAGACCGATCAGCCGATCAAGCGCATCAGTCCGTACACAGATAGCGCCGCAGATGCAACGCACAGGGCCGTCTTCACACCGCGGTTGCCCGAGAACGCGGCAATCGCGCTGCACAGGGCAATGGCAGCAAAGAGGTAGGTCGACTTCATGTCCAGATGGTGATGACCGTGCAGCCGGGGAAGGGAGGGCAAGGATTGGGCAAGGAGGCCATCACTTGTCACGCGATGGCTGCAGCACCACCACCACGCCGAAGGCGCCTATGGAAAGCATCTTCCCGTCCACCGTGGTGTAGGAGGCCACACCCACGGGGTGATACGTCGAGGCAAAGGCAGCAAGTGCGCCGATACCCAGCACACCTGCGATGGGGCTCCGGTCAGCGAAGGACTCCTTGATCCGATTGCGATGCTTCTCGGCCGAAGGATTGAGGACAAAGGCCAGCACGACGATGGCTGCACCCACAACAGCAATGCGAACGGGAGCTTTCAGCATGGCCGGATTGTGCGCTGATCTTCGCAAGGCACTTGGCCTAGCCGAGTGATCCGCGGCGGGACGCCGTGTCGTCGAGACCGACCAGCACCGTGTGTGCTCATTGCGGACAGGGCTGAACAATTGAAACGATTCGCCCTCTCGCATGGAACACGGCTGAAACGCCGGTTTTTCATCATTCATCCCGTTCCTTCTGATCTTCGACGCGTCGAGAGACACATCGACAAGACGCGGCAGAAGCGCAGCAGGCACAACCTCTTCAACTTACTTTGTCAAGGAACGGACCATGAACAAGCAACTGACCATCGCCAACGTCACCAACGCCGCGCCGAGCCGCTTCGACCTGCGCACCACGGGCCTGACTGACGCCCAACTGAAGACCATTGCCGGTGCCCGTCCCGGCGACAAGACGGTCACGGTCACGGTCGCTGGCGTTACCCGCTGCTGCTGGGGCTGATGCGTCCTGCCAGACATCGCCAAGCAAGACCCATCCCATCACTGCAACCGTCAACACTTCGACTTCATTCAGGGACATCAGCATGAACACGCAAAAGACCACCGCTTCCGCCGCCACGCCCGCCCGCTTCGACCTGCGCAGCACCGGCCTCACCGACGCACAACTGAAGGCCATCGCCGGAGCACGCCAAGCCGACAAGACCATCACGGTCACGGTGGCCGGCGTCACGCGCTGCTGCTGGGGTTGATGGGTCCGGGCGCGATGGCGGGGAGCTACACCATGGCATCGATGGCAAGTGCAGCAATGGCGTGCGTCACCGGTGCCGGGCGCCGGTGGCCCCGCCGCATCCGCCCGGTCCTGCAGATGGAGCGCGCCGACTGCGGCGCGGCCTGTCTGAGCATGGCGCTGGCGGCACATGGCAAGCAGGTGCCGCTGGCGCAGATTCGCACTGTGCTGGACGGCGGCCGCGACGGCGTGACCGCACTGGACATCGTGCGCGCCGCGCGCGCCCAGGGTCTGGAAGGCGGCGGCTATGCCGTGCCGATGGCACACCTGGGTGAACTGCCGCGCGGCAGCATCCTGCACTGGGACGACGCCCATTTCGTCGTCCTGCTGCAAGCCGACGCGCGCGGCGCGCTCATCCTGGACCCGGCCCGTGGCCGCTGTCGGGTCGACGCGCACGCGCTCGCAAAATCCTATTCCGGCATGGCCCTGGTGTTCGAGCCAGGACCTGCCTTCGTGGCCGACGGGCAACCAGCCCGCAGCGGCCTGCCGGGGCTGGCGAGGCTGGCCTGGCAGGCCGGCGATTGGGGCCGCATCGCGTGGGCCTGCCTGGCACTGCAGGCGCTGGGGCTGGGCTTGCCGCTGCTCACCGGCGCGCTGGTCGACCGCGTGATCCCGGCCGCTGACCGTGGCCTGGGCACGCTGCTGGCCTTGTGTGCGCTGGCCCTGGTGGTGGCGCATCCGCTGGTCGGCCTGCTGCGCGGCCGTCTGCTGCTGGCGCTGCGCGAGCGGCTCGATGCCGACCTCGGGCGACGCTTGATGCAGCACCTGATGCAACTGCCCTACAGCTTCTTCGTGCGACGCACGGCCGGCGATCTGATGATGCGCCTGCAGGGCAACACGGCGATCCGGCAGATCCTCAGCGCAGCCGCCTTGTCGGGCCTCATGGACAGCGCGCTGCTACTGAGTTATGCCGCGCTGCTGGCCTGGGCTTCACCGGGCATGGCGCTCGCCGTGGCGACGCTGGGCGCCTTGCAGCTGGCGGTGTTCGCGCTCACGCGGCGCCAGCGACACGAGCTGCTCAGCCGCTCGCAAGCCGCGCAATCGGCGCGCGCCGAGTATGAATCCCTGCTGCTGTCCAACATGGAAACAGTGAAGTCGTCCGGCGCCGAATACCGTGTCGAGGCCCACTGGCGCGGACTGTTCGACACCACGCTGGCGATCGAGCGCGACCGCGGCTGGCTCGATGCGATCACCGAGGCCTTCAGCGCCGCCTTGCGCACGGCGGCACCGCTGCTGCTGCTCTTCTACGGCGTCGACCAGGTGCTGCAGGGCCGGCTCTCGCTGGGCCAGATGCTGAGCCTGAACGCGCTGGCGGTCGGCGCGCTGGCGCCCATCGCCGGTCTGGCCGCCACCGCGGCCCAGCTGGGCATCCTCGGCGCCTACGTCGAACGCATCGACGACGTGCTGCAGGCCCCGCCCGAGCAGCCCGAGCGTTCCGCCCGTCCGGCACCTGTGCTCACCGGTGCGCTGAGCCTCAGCGGCGTCAGCTTCCGCTTCACGCCGCTGCGCGACGAGGTGCTACACCACATCGACCTGCAGGTAAGCGCCGGCAGCTTCGTCGCGGTGGTGGGCGCATCGGGCGCCGGCAAGTCGACGCTGGCGCGGCTGATGTCGGGCCTGTACCTGCCCACGTCCGGGCAGCTGCGGTTCGATGGCCATGACGTGAGATGCCTGGACCTGCCCGCCGTGCGCCGCCAGATCGGCGTCGTGCCGCAGCGGCCCGAACTGCTGGGCGCCAGCCTGCTGGCCGCACTGCGCCTGGCCGCGCCCGACGCGACGCAGGCCGAGGTCGAACACGCCTGCCGCCAGGCCGCGATCCACGACGAGATCGTCGCGCTGCCGATGGGCTACCAGACGGTACTGCACAGCGGCGGCGCCACCTTCTCGGGCGGGCAGATCCAGCGTCTGGCGCTGGCGCGCGCACTGGTCGCGCGGCCTCGCATCGTGGTGCTCGACGAGGCCACCAGCGCGCTCGACAGCGTGTCCGAGCGCCACATCCAGCAGGCGCTGTCGGCGCTGCGGTGCACGCGCATCGTGCTGGCCCACCGGCTCAGCACCATCCGCCAGGCCGACCAAATCGTGGTGCTGGACGCCGGGCGCGTGGTCGAGGTCGGCCACCACGACGAACTGATGCGTCGCCAGGGTCACTACGCCCGCCTGATGGCGGCCCAGATGGCTGGGGATGCACGCCAGGAGCCACATGATGCGACCGTCTGATTCCGCACTGCGTGAACTCTGGGCGCGGGCGAGCACGCTCGACGAGCGCCTGTCCGGCAAGTTCGTTCCGGTACCCGGCGGCGAGGCCGACGCCGAGCTGCGCTGGGAAGCATGGCAAACGCTCGCGGCCGAAGGTGATTCCCGCCGCATGGCCCGCCGCCTGGCCTTCGACAACCTGGAGGAGGCCCGAGTCCGCCCCCTGCTGGGCACGGTGGCGGCCCGCCCCGGCGTCGCGCTTCCACCGGAGTTCGACTTGCTGGCCGAGGCGATGGCCCCGCAAGACGAACTGCGCACGGACGCAGCCGCTGAAGAGGTCCTTGGCCGGCTGCCTTTCGCTGAGGTGCTGGCACCGTTTCTGCGCGTGGCGCAGCGTCGGCTCGACCAGCGCCTGGACGGACAGGTGGCCGCCGGAGTCCCCGCCCTGCGCCTCGGCTGTGCGCGTGGCCTGGCCGAGCGCTTGTGCGAGCAGGCCGGGCCAACGCTGGCGGCGCTGTTCGAGGCCGAGCGTGAGCAACAAGCCGCGGGCTGCTACCAGCGCCTGCTGCAGCGAACGACCGGCGCGGCAGCCGCCGCGTTCTGGCACACCCACGCCGCGATGGCGCGCGGCCTCGCCATCGTGGCCCACCACTGGGTGGCGGCCACCGCCGAGATGCTGCTGCGCTGGCAAATGGATGCCGACGCCCTGGTGCAGGCGTTCGGTTCGCGCACGGCGGGCTTTCCGGTGGAGTTGCAGACAGGCCTGGGCGACCCGCACCGCGGCGGACGTGGCGTGGCGCGGCTGCGCTTCGCCAGTGGCCTGGACCTGTACTACAAGCCGCGCGCACTGTCGCTGGACCGCGCCTATGCCAGCCTGCTGAACCAGATGCGCCGCGACGGCGTGGTCGACGACCTGCAGGTGCCCGCCATGCTGGAACGCCCGGGCTACGGCTGGATCGAGGGCGTTGTCGCACGGCCGGCCAGCGACCGACGCGAGGTCGGGCGCTACTTCGAGCGCGGCGGTGCGCTGCTGTGCCTGGCCCACCTGCTGGACATCACCGACTGCCACTCGGGCAACGTGATCGCCGCTGGCGATCAGCCCGTGCTGATCGATCTCGAAACCGTGTGCCACCAGCGCGCGCGCGACCTTGACGAAGACTATTCCGACGCCGAGCGCCGGGCGCGCCAGACGATCGCGGCCTCGGTGCTGGGCTGCGGACTGCTGCCCGACGCACGCATGGAGGGCGAACTGAGGGTGGAGCTGGGGGGTCTGTCGCCGGGGCTCGATGCCGTCCAGCACACGCAGGAGGCGCGCTGGGTCGACCTCGGTCTGGACACCATGCGGTGCGAGCTGTCGCCGCTGGCCGTCGGCGCAGGTGCGCACCAGCTCGTTCTGGACGGCCGCGCGGTGTCGGTGCGCGAGTACGGCCCGGCCCTGCGCCGCGGCTTCACGCGCATGGCACGCCACGCGATGGCGCGACGCGAGGCGTGGTGCGCCCCCGGCGGCCCGCTGGCAGCCTTTGCGGCCTGCGAGGCACGTTTCGTCTTCCGCGGCACCCTGGTGTACAGCGCGCTGCTGAACCGCTTCACCGCGGCCGAGCTGGCGCTGGAAGGCGTGGACCGCAGCCTGCTGCTGGAGGTGCTGGCGCGCCCCCTGCTGAACACCGACACCGCGCCCGCGGTCTGGCCGCTGCTGGCAGCCGAGCGGGCAGCGATGGCGCAACTGGACGTGCCGCACTTCAACACGCCGGTGGCCGAGGCGGTGCTGCATGTCGACGGTGGCGAACCGATCGCCGGCTACCTGCAGGCCCCGAGCCTGGCACGCCTGCGCAGCCGCCTCCACAGCTTCAGCGAAGCCGACGTGGCGCGTGAACTGGGCTTCATCGACAGCGCACTGGTGCGCCCGCTGGCCACCGCCGATGCCGCCACCGATGCCGCCGTCGCGCCGGTGCCCGCAGCCCAGTTGCCGCGTGTCGATGCCGCAGCACTGCCACCCGACGATGCGGCCCCACTGCGCGTCGCGGCGCTGGGCATCGCCGATCGGCTGGAGGCCTGGGCACTGTGGGGCGGCGACGGCTCCGCGACGTGGATGGAGGCGTCGCTGGACGCCCGCCACGACAGCCTGACGTGGCGCAGCCTGTCGCCCTGGTTGGGCGACGGCGTCGCCGGGGTGGCACTGACCCTCGCGGCACTGGAACACGGCGGCGCAGGGTCGCGCGTGCGCCGCCTGCGCTTGGGCGCACAACGTCACCTCGCGCTGGGGCTGGCGCAGATCGCCGAGCAGCCCATCGGCGGACTCACCGGCGCGCCCTCGGTCGCCTATGCGCTGGCACGCATTGCTGCGCTGACCGGCGACCACTCGGCCTTAACCCTGGCCGGCGCCGTCATCGACACGGTGCCGCTGGCCGCGATCGCCGCCGACGAGGTCTTCGACGTCGCTGGCGGCGTGGCCGGCACGCTGCTGTGCCTGGCCGCGGTACGCGACGTGGCCGAGGCCGCGGGCGAGCAGACCTTGGCCCAGGGCGCGGCCCTGCGCATCCGGGCCTGCGCGGCGCGTCTCGCGGCGGCGTCGGCGCAAGCGCCAGGCGGCCTGCTGCCCACGGTGGCCGGGCGCGTGCTGACGGGCCTGTCGCATGGGCAGTCCGGCTTCGCGCTGGCAATCGCCCGGTTGCGCGAGAGCGATGGCGCGGCCGCACTGCAGCCTATGGCGCGCGCCACCCTGGGCTTCGAGCGCAACCACCGCGATGCCGCGGCCGGCAACTGGCGGGACTTGCGGCCCGACGCGTCCACGCCTTGCAGCTGCGCCTGGTGCCATGGCGCGCCCGGCATTGGCCTGGTACGAGCCGTGCTGCGCGCCCGCGGTTCGGCCGACGCCGAGCTGACCGAAGACCTGGACATGTCCGCCCGCAGCACCTGCACTGAACCCGACGCAGCGCTGGACCACTTGTGCTGCGGCAACATGGGCCTGGTGGCCTGCACCCAGCTGCTGGCCGAGTCGCTGGACGACCCGGCGCTGATGGCCAGCGCGCATCGGCGAGCCGCCCGTGTCCTGGCGCGGGCGCAGGTGCGCGGTGGCTACTCGACGCTGCTCGGCGCGCCCGCCGGACAGCAAAGCCTGGGCCTCTACACCGGCCTGGCCGGCGTCGCTTATGCACTGCTGCGCCTGACCGATCCCCGCCTGCCTTCGGTGCTGAGCCTCGCCTGAACGTCAGGGCCCTGAGGACGGCGAGCGGTTCGATGCGCCACACCGATCGCCGTCACGCGATGTCGGTGATGGCCTCGATCCGACCCGCCTCCGGGAGGCCGTCCCGGCACTGAGCGCTGCGTCTTGTGTTGCTGCCTCGCACCCTAGAATGCGCTGCGCCACACGAAAGTCTCCATACCGCTCGGGCACGTCTCGCCATGAATTTCCCGTTGCCACCCAAGGCGTTACTTGGCTTGCCAGGCAGGAGCGGTGCCAGCACACGAGAGGGAGAGCTATGCGAACACCACTGGAACTCGAAACAGCACTCAAAGCGCAGGACGGCGGACCGACCTTCTTCGACAACGCGCAGTTCCCCTGGGCTCGCGTGGTGGAGAGCCACTGGGCAGAGATACGCACCGAGGCGGATCGCGTGCTCGCCGCGCTCGAGCTCCTGCCGGGCATCGAAGAACTACAGGTTGAGCAGCTCGGCCTGACGACCGACAAGCGCTGGAAGGTCTTTCCTTTCTACGCCTACGGCCATTGGGCGCAAGGCAACTTGCGCCGCTGCCCGGCCACGGCGCGGGCGATCCAGGAGATCCCAGGGCTACAGGCGGCCATGTACTCCGTGTTCGAGCCCAAGAAGTCACTCCCGGTGCACCGTGGCGTATACGGCGGCATGTTGCGCTACCACATGGGCATCAACGTGCCGAAGCCGGAAACCCAGTGTGGCATCACAGTGGGAGGCGACACACGACACTGGCGGGACGGCGAGAGCATGATCTTCGACGATAGTCATCCTCACGAAGCGTGGAACAACAGCTCCGAGCCCCGTGTCATCCTTCTGGCGGACTTCACTCGGCCTGTCATCCCTCAGATGCGCGAGTTCAACGATCGCGTCATCGTGGAATTGCAAACCAGCGACTACGTGCTGAATGGAGTGCGGCGTTGGAATGCGTGGGAAGCCGTGCATGGCAAGCGCTTCGATGAAGCGTTGAATGCAGCCGGCGCGCGCTTGAGCGCAACATGAAGATCTTTCGACGCCACGCGAGGGCGGCAGTTTTCGAGATTGCGCAGGCTCCTCGCGCGGGTAGCAGCTAATCCGGCAGGCGAAGCCACTGCTGCACGGGCGCATGACTGAGACCATGACCCGGCCTCGATGACCCGTGCCAACCAGGCCGCGCAGGCTCCGGCACACTGGCACCATGGACAAGTTCAGCGCCCTGCCGATGACCGGCAGTTCGAAAGCATCGCCGATAGCACCGCGGCCACATTGCGTACCAAGCCGGGGCAGGCGCGCTGCCGGCTTGCGGCTGCCAGTCGAGCTGATGGGCCAACAACACCGTAGCGCGCACCAGGGTCTGTTCGAACGCCTCAAGCCGTTGCGCGTCCCGAACGCTCCGCTGTACACGACCTGCATGGCGACGTGCCGGTGAGCGGCCCGGACACGCCGTGGGACGTGGTCGTCGTCGGCGCCGGCGCCGCGGGGCTCTTCTGCGCCGGCATCGCCGGCCAGCGCGGTCTCCGCGTGCTGCTGCTGGACCACAGCGAGAAGGTGGCCGAAAAGATCCGCATCTCCGGCGGCGGCCGAGCCAATTTCACCAATCGCGACCTCGACCCACGGGCTCCGCACCAGCACTTCATCAGTGCCAACCCGCACTTCTGCCGCTCCGCCCTGTCGCGCTACACACCGGCCGACTTCATAAGCCTGGTCGCACGCCACGGCATCGCTTTCCACGAGAAGCACAAGGGCCAGTTGTTCTGCGACCGCTCTGCCGAAGACCTCATCCAGATGCTGCTGCGCGAGGCCGATGCCGGGGGCGTGCAGCGCTGGCAGCCCTGCAAGGTGACGGCAGTTCGCCACGGTGCCGATGCGCTGTATGCGCTCGACACCGATCAGGGCAGCGTGCGCGGCCGTGCTCTCGTCATCGCCACCGGCGGCCTGTCCATCCCCAAGATCGGCGCGACCGATTTCGGTCATCGCGTGGCGCGGCAGTTCGGCCTGCGCCTGGTAGACCCGCGCCCGGGCTTGGTACCGCTGACCTTCGACGGTGACAGCTGGGCACCCTACGCCGGCTTGGCCGGGCTGGCCTTGCCGGTGGGCATCACCACCGGCGCCGAGCGCACATGCGGCGCCTTCGTCGAGGATCTGTTGTTCACGCACCGCGGCCTTTCTGGACCGGCCGTGCTGCAGATCTCCAGCTACTGGCAGCCGGGCTCGCCGATCAACCTGGACTTGGTGCCTGGCATCGACCTGTTGCCCGCGCTGATGAAGGCCAAAGCCACGTCGCGCCGCCGGGTCGCCAACGAACTGGCCGCCCTGATACCCAGCCGGCTCGCCGACGCCTGGGTACAACAGGACGCCGACTTGCAGCGCTCGGTGGCCGAGGCATCGCACAAGGCGCTGGCGCGGCTGGCTGACCGGCTGGCGCGCTGGCAGCTCCTGCCCGTGGGCACCGAGGGCTACCGGAAGGCGGAGGTGACGTTAGGGGGCGTCGACACGCGCGACCTGTCGTCGCGCACGATGGAATCGAAGCAGCCCGGCCTCTACTTCATCGGCGAGGTGGTCGACGTCACCGGCTGGCTCGGCGGCTACAACTTCCAGTGGGCTTGGTCCAGCGCGCACGCCTGCGCGATGGCGTTGCCACACTGAGCGTACCTTGCACACAAGGGAAGTCCTTGGCGGTGATTCGACCAGCCATTGATCAACGACGACCTCGCGGGTTTACGGGCTTACGCTCTACGCTTCCTTGCCCGGTTCGTTCGGTAGTCCTCACGCAGTTGCGCTTCGCTTGCCCCGCGGTGGGCCAACTCGGCACCGCGGACCCTCGCACCTGACTCGTGCCTATGCTGGGCGCACAAACAGAAGCGGCGCCCAAAGGCGCCGCTATGTCTGAGTGCTTGTACTGGTGGGCGGTGCAGGGTTCGAACCTGCGACCCCTGCCGTGTGAAGGCAGTGCTCTACCACTGAGCTAACCGCCCGGTTGTCCGGGTCTCCCGACAGTCGCTGCCGGAAAGCCCGAGATTATGCCACAAGCGTTCTCCACACAGTCTTGCCACCGCAGGCCTTGTCCAGTTCCGTCAGCACCTGCTCATGCGCGGCAGCCTCCACCTCATCAGCCAGGATCACCGGCAGTTCGTAGCTGGCGAAGTCGATCACAGCCAGCGCCACGTCCTCCATCACCGCTTCGGACACATCGATGACCAGCGCGTTCTGGCCGCGTGTCATGCAGATGTAGACCTCAGCCAGCAGCCCTGCATCAAGCAAGGCGCCGTGCAGCGTACGGTTGGAGTTGTCGACCTCCAGTCTCCGGCACAGTGCGTCCAGCGAGTTCGCCTTGCCCGGGAACATCTCGCGCGCCATGAGCAGGCTGTCAGTCACCTGGGTCACGTGATCAGCGAACCGGCCTTTGCCGACGCGCCTGAGTTCCGCGTCCAGGAAGCCGACGTCGAAGGCCGCGTTGTGGATGATGATCTCCGCGCCCGCCACGTACTCCAGGAACTCGTCGGCCACTGCACTGAAGAGTGGCTTGTCAGCCAGGAACTCGTCCGTGAGGCCGTGCACCTTCACCGCCTCTTCGCTGCTCGGGCGCTCCGGGTTCAGGTAGAAGTGGAGGTTGCGGCCCGACAGTCGCCGGTTGAGCATCTCCACGCAACCGATCTCGATGACGCGGTCGCCGGACTCGGGGCTGAGACCGGTGGTCTCGGTATCGAGGAAGATCTGCCTCATGCGGCTTGCCTGCGCCGGCGCGCGTAAGTCCACATCGCGATGCCGGCCAGCACCATGGGCAACGACAGCCACTGCCCCATGCTCATGTTGAGTGCAAGCGTGCCGAGGAAACTATCGGGCTCCCGGAAGTACTCCGCCACGAAGCGCAGCACGCCATAGCCCACGAGGAAAGCGCCTGATACCTCCCCCACACGTCGAGGCCGGCGCGCATACAACCATAGAAGCGCGAACAGCAACAGGCCTTCCAGCGCGAACTGATACAGCTGCGAAGGGTGACGCGGAATGTTGTCGTGGGTCTGCGGAAAGATCATCGCCCAAGGCAGGCTCGGATCCGCCGCGCGTCCCCACAGCTCACCATTGATGAAGTTGCCGATGCGCCCCGAAGCCAATCCAACGGGAATGCACGGCGCAATGAGATCGGTCACTTCGAGGAAGCGCCGACCGCGCGTGCGCGCGAAGAGTGCCATCGCGATCAGCACACCCAGCAAGCCGCCATGGAATGACATGCCGCCCTTCCACACGGCAAGGACTTCCAATGGGTGACCCACGTAATGCCCTGGCTTATAGAACAAGGCATAGCCGAGCCGCCCGCCGATCACCACCCCCATCACCCCATAGAACAACATGTCTTCCACGTCGCGCCGTGTCCAGCCCGTCTGGGCGAACTGCGCCTGTTTGACCCTCAGCGAGGCCAGCAGGAAGAACAGGCCGAAGGCCACAAGATAGGTAATGCCATACCAGTGGATGGCAACCGGACCGAGCTTCAGGGCAATGGGATCGAACTGCGGGTGGACGAGCATGGGCAGCCGGGTCGATGGACGACCGCGGATCATAAGGGCCGCCGCTATCATGGCGGGCTGCGCGCTGCGCGCAATTCCAGACGAGACCACCATGAGCTTCAACCGCCGCTCGAAGAACATCACCGAGGGCGTCGCCCGCGCGCCCAACCGCTCCATGTACTACGGCATGGGCTACGAGGAGGGCGATTTCAGCAAGCCGATGGTCGGCGTGGCGAACGGGCACTCCACCATTACGCCTTGCAACTCGGGCCTGCAGCGGCTGGCCGACGCAGCGGTCGAGGGCCTGAAGGCCGCCGGTGCCAACCCGCAGATCTTCGGTACCCCCACCATCTCCGACGGCATGGCGATGGGCACGGAGGGCATGAAGTACTCGCTCGTGTCACGCGAGGTGATCTCGGACTGCGTCGAAGCCTGCGTCGGCGGCCAGTGGATGGACGGTGTCGTCGTCATCGGCGGCTGCGACAAGAACATGCCAGGCGGCATGATGGGCATCCTGCGTTCGAACGGGCCTGCCATCTACGTGTATGGCGGCACCATCCTGCCCGGTCACTACAAGGGACAGGACCTGAACATCGTGAGCGTGTTCGAGGCCGTCGGCCAGTTCACCGCCGGGAAGATGAGCGAGGAAGACTTCTGCCAGATCGAGCGGCGCGCGATCCCGGGCAGTGGCTCATGCGGCGGCATGTACACCGCCAACACCATGAGCTCTGCCTTCGAGGCGCTGGGAATGAGCCTGCCCTATAGCTCCACCATGGCGAACGTGCATGATGAAAAGGTCGCGAGCACGCGGGAGTCGGCGCACGTGCTGGTCGAGGCGATCAAGCGCGACCTGAAGCCACGCGACATCGTGACGCGCGAATCGATCGAGAATGCGGCCGCCGTCATCATGGCCATCGGCGGCTCAACCAACGCCGTGCTCCACTTCCTCGCGATCGCCCATGCGGCAGAGGTGCAGTGGACGATCGACGACTTCGAGCGCGTGCGCAAGAAGACCCCGGTGCTGTGCGACCTCAAGCCCAGCGGGCGCCATCTCGCGGTGGACTTGCACCGGGCCGGCGGCATCCCCGCCGTGATGAAGGTGCTGCTCGATGCCGGCCTGCTGCATGGTCAGTGCATGACGATTACCGGCAAGACGGTAGCCGAGACACTGACTGACGTGCCGCCACTGTCGGCCGAGCAGGACGTGATCCGCCCGATCAACCGGCCGCTGTACGAACAGGGCCACCTCGCCATCCTGCGCGGCAACCTCTCTCCCGAAGGCGCCGTAGCCAAGATCACCGGCCTCAAGAACCCTGCCATCACTGGCCCCGCACGGGTGTTCGATGACGAGCAGTCGGCGCTGGCCGCCATCATGGCCGGCCAGATCAAGGCCGGCGATGTGATGGTGCTGCGGTACCTGGGCCCCAAGGGAGGCCCAGGCATGCCCGACATGCTCGCCCC